>DBGBJN010000241.1:0-8078 GCA_048449885.1 Collinsella sp. | reverse complement strand
ATGTCGGCAGCACCGAGCGATCCACCCGGATGTCCCGACTTGGCCGCGTGAACCGCAGTCACGACACCCTTCCTGACCTCATTGGCGACCTTCGCCAGCTCCTGGTTGGTCATACGAATTCCTCTCTTGAGAACAACCCCGGCACCGGATGACGCGATGCCGGGGCAATCCACTCGTTAAGCCTGAGCGACGACCTTCTGCCAGTCAGCCTCGAACGAGGCAAGGCCCTGGTCGGTCAGCGGGTGATGCAGGCATTTCTTAAGAGCAGCCATGGGGACGGTCGCAATATCAGCGCCGAGCAGCGCCGCCTGGGTCACGTGGTTAGGCGTGCGGACGGATGCGGTAATAATCTCGACGGTGTCATCGACGTTCTTGCCAGTCCAGTCATAGTTCTTGATGCAGGTCACAACGTTGTCGAGCTGCGAAATACCGTCCTCAGCGATGTCGTCGAAGCGTCCCACAAACGGGCTGATGTAGCGAGCACCGGCGTTGGCGGCCATAAGGGCCTGCGTCGGCGAGAAGACGAGCGTCATGTTGACGCGCACGCCAGCATCGGCCAGCGCACGGCAGGCGGCAAGGCCGGCCTCGCACACGGGAAGCTTGACCACGATGTTGGGGGCGAGGGCGGCAAGGCGCTTGCCCTCCTCGATCATACCCTCGGCAGTGGTCGCGGTAGACTCGGCGGACACGGGCAGGCCCTCGCAGAGCTCGGCAATCTTGAGCATATGCGGCTCAAAGTCGGCAAGCTTGCCGCCGGTCTTGGCGTACAGGGACGGGTTGGTGGTAACACCGGCCAGGCAGCCCCAGCTCTTGGCCTCGGCAATCTCGTCCAGATTGGCGGTATCGATAAAGAACTTCATGGTGAACCCCTTCAAAGGAAGCTAAAACTCAAAAGAATGGGACAAAGGGACTGCCCCTTTGTCCCATGTGCCGGGCCTGCAGCTGGGACATGCCCCAGGCCCGGCGTCGCGTAGGAAAAGCTACTTACTCGGCAAGAGCGGCCTCGATGCGGGTCGTGGCGCCCTTGAGGTTAAGACCGACGACGTACTGCTTGATCGGGCGCTTGATGTGCTCGATGACAAAGCGCTTGCCGTCGATGTCCTGAGCGGCGAGGTTGCGGTAGAGCTTCTCGACCTGCTCCTTGACCTCAGGATCGTTGAACGCATAGTGACCGGAGACATCTAGGATCTTCAGGCTGAGCTCATCGTCGGCAAGGATGTCGTCGACCTGCAGGTTGACGTCGTCGCCAGTCATCCACTTGCGCCAGCGCTCGGTCTTGATAGCCTTGACCAGCAGGGTGTGATACAGGTCGGAGGGGTCATCGCACAGACCGTTGTCGACCAGGATCTGCTCGGTGGCGCAGAGCTTGAGGTAGGCGCGGGTCTCCTCGGTGCCATACTGCGGAGCGACGTTGGAGGCGGTCACGTGTGCCGGGATGTGCTCGAGCAGCGTCGCGTCGTCCAGATAGTCGGCGTTGTGCTCCTTCAGGCCCACGCCGTAGCGCTTAGCCATGTCGGCGAGCTCGCGGGCATTCTTGAAGTTGTAATGGCCGACCTGCTCGGTCCAACGGGTGAGCGTACCGGTCTGGCCGACGATAAAGGTGGGCATGGGGCAGCCGCGCTTCTCGAGCTCGGGCTGCAGCTGAGAAATGAACTCCTCGTACTTATCGGTAGAGGTCAAGCCGCCATTGGTCTCCTCGGTACCGACCTCATAGGCAACCTCGGGCAGGTTATGCTCGCGACGGTACTGCTCAAGGTAGTCGATAAGATCAATCGTGCGGCGAAGCACCACGTCGAGCGGAATAACCTTGCCGATCTGATAGGGGTCCTTGGTGGGGTCGACCATCAGCAGGTCAAAGCCTGCCTCCATGTCGGCGACGAAGGACTTGCGGGCGAGCTCCATGGCCTCGTCCTCGGGCAGGTGGGCGTTACGCTCCTCGTCGCGCTGCCACGGACCGCCGTGATCGCGGCACAGGTAGTACGGACCGGTGTAACCCACCTCGTCGGCAACCTTCTTGATGTCGGCGGCAAAGCGCGTCTGGTCCCAACCGTTGACGTAGCCGGCGCCCATCTCGTCCATATCGACCTGGTTGCGGCTGGCGATAAACATGGGCGGGAAATCCTCGTCCTTGGCAAGCTCGAACACGGCCTGAATCAGGTTGGGGCTCATGGGGCCAATGCCGACCATGGTTGCGTGATCGCCGCTATCCTGCAGCTTGAGCATGCCCTGAACGGCCTGACGGATGGTGAGGTTGGACATTTTGTTCTCCTTCTCCAGAGGATTTTTGACAAAAGTTCCCTGGGACCCAGATGTGGGCCCTATCAGTACGGATGGATTTTGTTGTGTAGGGGCGGTTGTGCGGAGTCAAATCCATCCCTCCGCACAACCGGAGTCCTTAAAGGTTTACTTGGCCTGCTTATCGAGCGTGGGCTTCATGGCAATCAGGATTGCAGCGGCGACCACGGCGCCAATCACGATGTCCAGGCAGAACAGCGCGACGTTGTTGGTGGCAAGGGCGACGATAAAGCCACCGTGCGGGACGTAGCAGTCGATGCCCTGGAAGGCGGCAAGTGCCGCACCCACGGCAGAGCCGATGCAAATGCCGGGCAGGGTGTGACCGAGGTCCTTGACCGCGAAGGGGATAGCGCCCTCGGTAATACCGATGCAGCCCATGAACAGCGCGGAGATGCCCATCTGGCGGTCAGCGTCATCGAACTTGTTCTTGGCGATGAGCGCAGCGAGGCCACAGGCGATCGGGGGAACGGCGACGGCGACGCGGAACATACCGTTAGGACCGTAGATACCGGAGGCCATGATGGCCATGGTGAAGGTCGAGGCGGTCTTGTTGATGGGGCCACCCATATCGAAGGCGGTCATAACGCCAATGACCAGACCCAGGACAACTGCGGAACCGCCCTGCAGGCTGCCGAGCACGCCGGTGAGCCAGTCCATCACAAAGCCAAGCGGCGTGGCCAGGATGTAGATATAGGCCATGCCCAGGACAAGCGAGGTCAGAATCGGGATGATCAGGATGGGCATGATGGTCTGGATGGTGTTGTTGACCTTCCAGGTCTTCATCCAGCGGACAAAGTAGCCGCAGATGACCGCCATGATCATGGCGCCCAAGAAGCCGGTCGAAACGCTGTTGCCGTTAGGGGTAACGACTGCGTTGTTGACCAGGTAGCCCAGGACAAAACCGGGGGCGAGCGCGGGCTTGCCGGCCATCGAGTAGGAGATGTATGCCGCAAGCACCGGGATCATCATGGAGATGCCGGCCATGCCGATGGTGTTAAGGCTCACCATCAGCGGGTTCGTAACCTCCATGCCGTTGGCGCCGGCGGTACCGGATGCCAGCGAGAAGGCAAGAAACACGCCGCCGATAACGACGATGGGGATAAAATAGGAAACGCCGGTATTGAATGCATTGAGCAGCGTCTTGCCAGGATCGGCAAAGATAGACTGCTTGGACGCCGGTGTCGGGGCCTGCGGGGCAGCGGAGACGGCCTTCTTCTCTGCCTTGGCCTCGGCCTTGGGCGCGTCAACGGCGCCACCCGTCGCCTTGATGATCTCAATGGCCTGGTCGATGGTCTTTACCGGATCGGCGATTACATCCGAGGTGCCGACCTTCAGGAACTTGCCCTCGGCCATCTTCTGCTCAAAACGGTCCTCGTTCTCGACACCCACGTCGACGGACTCCAGGACCAGGTCGGCGGAGTCCACGTCTTCCTGCGTGAGCTCATTCTCGATACCCAGGCCACCCTGAGCCTCGACCTTGCACTCGATGCCACGGGCGGCGCATTCATCCTGAATCGCCTTCTGGGCCATATACGTGTGGGCGATACCCACGGTACAGGCGGCAACGCCTACGATCTTCATTGCTTCCCTCTTTTCATAGAGTTGCGTGCGCAAGACACCGTTTGCGGAGGCCTCCGGAGCATCCCCTGCCGTTTGGACTTGCTGTCTTTTCGACAAGAACAATATAGGTGCTCGTTTTTCTTAATGCCAGCTTATTTCGGTAAACGCGCAGGTCAGAGCGTTGGTTATGCGATTTAGTTATGCGTTTAACCAAAAATGAATCCTGCGATTTTGCCCTCGATTTCAAAAGTCAAGAAGTATTTGATTTTCTCGGTAGACGGCAGATGCGCATGCCGGTCACAAATATCGACCCCACCCGTATGCCGCATTTGTTGCATACTCATATGAAAGGAAAAAGCCGCTCACCGAAGCGTATCCTTCACCAAGACTCAAAGTCATCATGTTGGAAAATGCTCATCTGTCGGAAGGAGTCGCTGTGGCAAAACAGCGCGTTACGATCGCAGACGTCGCTCGAGAGGCGGGAACCTCGACGGCAAGCGTCTCGTATTACCTCAACGACAAACGAGAAAAGCTTAGCGAGAAGACGCAGAACAAAATCGCGCGCGTCATTAAGGAACTTGGATACGTTCCCAACGCCCAAGCGCAGACGCTCACCGGAAAGCAAACCCACGTCATCGCCATCATCATTTTGGATAACACCAACAAATGGGCGGGGCTCGTTCTCAATGGCATGGAGCAGGTCATGCTCCCCGCGGGCTACCAGACGGTCGTTTGCACGAGCAACTTTAACCCCGAGACCGAGCTCATGTACGTCGACAAGATGCTCTCGCTGGGCGTCGATGGCTTTATCATCCAGCCCACGGCAAACTTCAAAGCCGTCCACGACCGCATTAGACGCGCCGGCAAGCCGGTCGTCTTTTTCGATGCGGCCATCTATAGCCCAGGTACCAGCTGGATCAAAACCAACCTTTACGACGGCGTGTACAACGCCACACAGGCACTCCTCGATGCCGGCTACGAAGATTTCTTTTCCATTGCCGCCAACATGACCGAGATGCGCACCCGCATGGAGCGTTTTCAGGGGTATGCCGAGGCACTGGCAGCGAACGGACAGCTCTACAAAGCGATTCCCATCGATCACAACAAGCCGTCAATCAACGAGCTCACCGAATACTTTAAATTCAAGTTCAATCCCGCCAAGCGTACGCTCATCTTTGTCCAAAACCAATGGGCGCTCCCCCGCGTCTACAAGGCGCTTCAGCCCATGGCCCATCTGCTTCCGCAGCAAATCGGCCTTTTGGGACTCAACTGCGAAGACTGGACTAATCTCACCACGCCGACCGTCTCCACCATCATCGAGCCCGTCGACCAGGAAGGTCGCGAAGCAGCCGAGATGCTGCTCGCCCTACTTGACGGCAGCAGCGAACCCGGCGAGCAGCGCATTCTCGAGTGCAAGCTCAACTGGCTCGACTCCACCTCAATCTAGACCGCGGGACAAATGAATCAGTAGCGTCTATCCCAAATCTTGAGTATTTGTTCGACAGAACGGCCCCTGCCGGCTCCTGCTAGACTGGTAGATTCCCAACCGTCCATCCAGGAGCCTCCATGTCGCGCAAGTCCGCCTACAAGCAAGCACTTTCCATCGGCACCGCCGTGGTGCTGGGGTTTGCGCTGTTCACAGGGTCGCTCGACGGGGCGCCCAAGCTGTTGTCGCCGCAAAGCGATGAGCAGGCAGCGGTTCTGGCCGAGAAGCAAGACGAGAGTCCCAGCCGCACCGACGACGAGGCGGACCTGGTTGCCCGACTCGAATCGGGAACAGCGAGCTCTTCAGACCCTCAAAACGGCCAGGACTCTGGCGATGGCTCCGATTCCGCCGCAACCGACACCGGTGACGGCGCTTCCGCAAACAGCGCCGCCACCCCCATCGACGAGGTCGAAAACCCCGATCTCGACCGCGCCCGCGGCGTATACCTCAGCAGCATCCCCGACTACGCCGGCAACCCCTACGTTGCCCTGCGCGCCGACAGCACGCACCCGTTGGGCACGCCGTCATTCACCCTCGATGAATACGAGCGCGCTACAGAAGAAGGTTGCTTTAAGAAATTCTCCAAGCTCGACAGCCTGGGCCGTACTCGCAAGGCGCTCGCCTGCGTAGGCCCCGAGTCGCTCGGACAGGGAAAACGCGGCGATATCTCGCGCATCCATCCTGCCGGTTGGTACCAGCAGCGCTACGACTTTATTCCGGGCCAGAGCCTCTACAATCGCTGCCACCTTATCGCCTGGTCGCTCTGCGGCGAAAACGCCAACCGCAAAAATCTCCTCACCGGCACGCGCTATCTCAACGAGACGGGCATGCTACCGTTTGAGGAGCAGATTCTTAACTACATCCACGACACGGGCAACCATGTTCTCTACCGCGTCACGCCCATGTACAACGAAGAGGAACTTGTCTGCCGTGGCGTGCGCCTTGAGGCGCAATCGATCGAGGACCACGGCAAGACCCTCTGCTTCCACGTGTACTGCTACAACCTGCAGCCGCATGTGCAGATCGACTACGCCACCGGCCGCAACCAGGCATCTGGCGACTAGTACCGACAGCGCCGCCCGTAACCCAAAAAAATGATCCGTTTTCCTCCGTCCCCAAGGGATCAAAAAAGGCCGCCCTGGATTACCCAGGGCGGCCTTTTCGTCAGCGCCCACATTGCAGGCAAAGCCACACGCTACTTGGCACGGCCCTCCTCATAGCGCTCGACCAGCTTGGCCTGAACGTCATAAGGCACCTGCTCGTAGCCAGCGGGCTTCATGGTAAAGTCACCCGTGCCGCGCGTGATAGAGCGCAGACGCGTCGAGTAATCCGTCAGCTCTGTCAGTGGCGCCTGGGCAATGACCACGGTGTCGCCGCGCTCATCGGTCTCCATGCCCGTCACGCGACCGCGCGAGGCCGAGATGTCGCCCATCACGGCGCCGGCGTAGCTCTCGGGGATAGTCACCGTGATTTCCTCGATGGGCTCCAGCACCACCGGGTCGGCATCGGCGCATGCCTTGCGCAGGCCGATGCGAGCCGCCGCGCGAAACGCCATCTCGTTGGAGTCGACGCTGTGATACGAGCCGTCGTACACAGCCACGCGAATGCCCGTGAGCGGGTAGCCGGCAATGATGCCGTCCTTCATGGTCTCCTGGACGCCCTTGTCCACGGCGGGAATCAGCGAGCGCGGAATGCGGCCGCCTACGACCTCATCCACAAACTCGTAGCCGTCGCTCGTGCCGTCGGGCCCAATAAGCGGCTCCACGCGCAGCCAGCAGTCGCCGTACTGACCGGCGCCACCGGTCTGCTTCTTGTGGCGACCCTGGGCGCTCGCCGTGCGGCGGATGGTCTCGCGATACGGAATGCGGATCGGCACGCTCTTGGCGACGACCTTGGTGCGGTCCTCCAGACGGTTGAGCAGCACCGAAACCTGCGCCTCACCCACGGCGGAGATGATAGTCTGGCCCGTCTCCTCGTCACGATCGATGCTCATGGTCGGATCGGCCTTGCATGCCTTCTCGATAAACGTGTAGAGCTTCTCTTCGTCCCCGCGATTCTCGGCCTCGATGGCGATGCGGTACTGAGAGTTGGGGAACTTAAACGCCGCAGCCTCGACCTTACCGGTAATGGAGAGCGTATCGCCCGTCTCGGCCGCCAATTTGGGCGCCACGATAATGTCGCCGGCATAGGCGTGACCGACCTCGGTCATGTCGCGGCCGCACATCGCATACAAGTGAGCCAGACGATCGCTCTTGCGGGTGCGCGCGTTGATTAGTTCAAGGCCCGGCTCAAGCGTACCCGTCAGCACCTTGATAAAGCTGATGCGACCCTGCTGCGGATCGGCCAGGGTCTTAAACACAAACGCCACCGGACGGTCATCGTCACTCGAGATCTTGAGCGAATCGCCGTCGATAAGCGGCATCTCGCCGTAGTCGGTCGGCGCCGGGAAGTATGTGGCGATGTCGTCCATCAGCGAGTTGACGCCCTGCTCCTTAATGCAATCGCCCGCAAAGACCGGCACAAAGATGCGCTCGGCGATCGCCTTCGACAGCAGGCCTTCAAGCTCCTCCTGCGTCAGCGTCTCCTCGCCTTCCAAGTACTTCATCATCAGTTCGTCGTCAGCCTCGGCCACCAGCTCGCACAGATGGTCATGGGCTTCCTCGGCCTGGGCACGATACTCCTCGGGAATCTCCGACTCAACGGCTTCGGTGCCGTTGCAATGGCGCGCCTTCATGCG
>DBGBJN010000240.1:0-2940 GCA_048449885.1 Collinsella sp. | reverse complement strand
GTAACCATGCGCTGGGCAAAGGTCATCTCGTCACGGCTCGGCTTGGGCTCGACGGACTTGGGACGAGCGGCCTTTTTAGGCTGAGGTTTGGGCGCGGCAGGTGCAGGCTTCGCAGCAGCGGGCTTGGGTGCGGGCGCGGGCTTGCGCTCGGATGCGGCGTTCGAGGCGACCTCCTCGGCCTTCGCACGCTCGGCGCGCAGGGCAGCCAGCTCCTCACGCTCGCGACGGGCCTCTTCCCGAGCCTCGCGGCGGGCCTTCTCAGCGCGGAGCTCTTCCAACTCAGCGCGCTCCTCGTCGGACAATGGTTGGGACTCAAGCTCGGCCATGGTATAGCCCTTTCTTTTAAAAAAAGCCGCCGACACAATGTCAGCGGCTTATCAAATCCAAGGGTGGAGACGAAGGGAGTCGAACCCTCGGCCTCTGCCATGCGACGGCAGCGCTCTCCCAACTGAGCTACGTCCCCAGGACAAGTCGATATTTTACCTACGGCTCGCCAACTGTCAACGCCCAATAACCAGTCTTTTTGGGGCGCGGCTATTTTGGCAACTTTTCGAACAGGCGATCCTCTCGATGATTTTTTATCCCGGTCCCAGAAAAATCATCGACGAACGCACTACTTTGCGCTGGTAAGAACACCGGTGGTGTCGAAGGCCGGGGTGAAGCTCTCGTCTACCGCGCCGCCCTCTTGCCAGAACATCGTCGTAAAACCCAGGTCGTCGGCATGGTCGAGCACCTGCTCGTACTCCTCACGCGTCACGGCGCGTGCCAGGTCGCCGCCCTGCTCGCGCATGAGCGCATTGGGCGTGTACTGGTTCATAACCGAGATCGGCACGTCGCCCACCGTCTGCCACACCAGGTCCAGCACGCGACACGAATCGTCTGCATGCCCCGGAAGCACCAGGTGACGCACGATCATGCCACGCTTCATAAGCCCGTCCTCGTCCACCAACTCTCCCCCGCGGCGCTCGATCTCGCGCGCCATCTGGGCCAGACCCGACACGGCCACACGCGGGTAATCCTTTATATGGGAGAGCGACTGCGCAAGCCCGGCATCGGCATATTTAAAGTCGGTGAGCCACACATCGACCAGGTCGCCCAGCGCCGCCACGGCACTCGCGCGCTCGTAACCACTCGTGTTGTAGACGATTGGGATAACCAGTCCGCGCGCCCGTGCCGCGGCAATCGCGGCAGGCAACAGGTGCGCATAGTGCGTCGCCGTCACCAAATTGATGTTGTTGGCACCCTGGTCCTGCAGTTCCAGCATAATCTCGACCAGGCGCTCAGGCGAAATCTCAAGGCCAAAATTGCCGGTCGAGATCTCGTGGTTCTGGCAGTAGATACATTTGAGCGAGCAGCCGCTAAAGAAGATCGTGCCCGAACCGGCCTCGCCCGAGATAGGCGGCTCCTCCCACATATGAAGCGCGGCGCGGGCCACCTTGAGCGTGTCGTTAGCACCGCAGACGCCGTGCGCGCCCTCATCGCGCGCCGCACCGCAACGGCGCGGACACAAATGGCAGGCGGGCGAAAAAAGTTCGGTCAACGACGTCGGCATAAAACCATGCTCCAAAACAACGATTCAGCAGCTCAAACGTAAAGGGATCAACCCCACAGACGGCTCGAGCCCAAGGCGCCGTAATCGTCCGACACGATTTTTGTAATGTCAAGACTGGAATCGATAAAGTGCCGCTTTATGATGTAGGTATTCCGCCCCCCGCGGAGCAACTGGGTGAACCGTCGCGTTTATTTAGGGAGCCCACACAGTCGTACCTAGTACAGGTATCCTTCGTTGTTAAGGACGCTGGAACAGTCGATGAGGGCACCCACCTGTTTTAGGTGGGTTCATTTTCGTAACGTGGGGGGTGGTTTTCTTTTGCCGAAAATCACCATTACAGTCCATATGGATCCCCGCCGGCATCCCGACAAGCCATCGACAACATCCCAATATCTGGTAAGCGCGTGATTATCGCTGCGTGCAATTCCATGCACCCCCCTTGGTCGAGTATTATGGTTCGGCTATGCCCTTTGCGCATGGCGTTCTTCTGACCTTTTCCTTCGACGCTTGGCGGTTTTTAGATTCATGGCTTCATCCCCGAGCTACATACCGTACCTATGCGTGGCAGCGGCGGCCTTTATCACGACCTTCCTCACGGTACCCCTGGTCAAGCGCCTGGCAATCAAGCTCGACGCCGTCGACTATCCTTCTAAGCGCCGCATCAACACCAAGCCCATCCCGCGTTTGGGCGGAACGGCGGTGTTTTTGGGCCTGGTCGTCGCCTGCACTGTGCAAATCCTAGGCACCTGGTACCTGGGTTGGCCGCCCGTTTTGGTGCCCCACCCCCGTCTGCACATCAGCTACCCCATACTTGCGCTTTCTTTTACCGTTATCTTTGCGACCGGCGCTATCGACGACGTCTTCCAGCTCACGCCCAAGCAAAAGCTGGCCGGACAGGTCCTCGCCGCGCTTATCGCCTGCATGGGCGGCCTGCGGATCGGCGTCATCGTCAACCCGTTTGCTCCCGGCGAGATCATGCTCGGATGGCTCGCCTACCCCATTACCGTGATCTATCTGGTGGCATTCACCAACATCATTAACCTCATCGACGGCCTCGACGGCTTGGCCACGGGCATCTGCGGCATCGCATCGTTCACCATGTTTTCGATGGCTGTTCTCTCGGGCCGCATCGACGCCGCCGCGCTCTCCATTGCGCTCTTTGGCGCCTGTCTGGCCTTTTTGCGCTACAACTTCAACCCCGCAAGCATCTTCTTGGGCGACTCGGGGTCGTTGCTTCTGGGCTTTGCGCTGGGCTCCATCTCGCTGCTCAACGTGAGCCGCACCGCCGCACTCACCTCGCTTATCATCCCGCTCATCGTTGCCGGCGTGCCCATCATCGACACGTTTAGCGCCATTGTGCGCCGCAAGCGCGCCCACATTAGCATCGG
>DBGBJN010000239.1:0-4002 GCA_048449885.1 Collinsella sp. | reverse complement strand
TTCATTTCCGGCTAGGCACGATAGCATTTCTTAAAGTTGTTTAAACCGAATATCGGTAAAGCGACAGGATTTAACCGTTGACGGTTTCTGTCATGCCCAAATCGGTTTCGCTCAAAACTGCCGGTACGACAATCGTCTGGTCCTCTACAATGAATCCATTGTTTAAACGTTTCCCCACGCGCAACGCGCCTCGATATTCGGAAGGCAGAACATGCTGCAAAAAATCCAACGCTTTGGCGGGGCAATGTTCGCGCCCGCCATGCTGTTTTCTATATCAGGCCTCATGGTCGGCGTCTCCGCTCTCGCAACGACTGCGGACATCGTCGGCGATCTCGCCGTATACGGAACCCCTTGGTACGCTTTTTGGACCATCATCCAGCGCGGCTCATGGACGGTCTTTAAGCGCCTCCCGCTCCTTTTTGCCGTAGCGCTGCCTATCGGTCTTGCCCAAAAGCAACCGGCTCGTTGCTGCCTCGAGGCTCTCGTCGCCTATTTTGCCTACTGCTTCTTTTTGAGCGAGATCATTAAGCTGAGCGGAGACAATCTTGGACTTAAGTACCCGTCGTCTTTGACCTCCGCTAGCGGCATCACCATCATCGACGGCATCAAGACGCTCGACACCGGCATTATCGGCCCGCTGGCGGTATCGGCAACCGTCGTCGCCATCCATGACCGCTTCTACGATGCCAAGGTTCCCGATTGGCTCGGCACCTTCTCGGGCTCCTCGCTGGTCTACCTCATCAGCTTTTTTGCCGTGTTTGCCCTTGCCGCTATCTCGGCCGCCATCGTGCCCTCCGTATACGCAATGACCGAAACGCTGCGCCATGCACTTACGAGCGTCGGCCCCTTTGGCGTGGGCATCTTTGTGCTTTTGGAGCGAGCGCTCGAGCCCATGGGGCTGCACCACCTGCTCTACATGCCGATCTACTACGACAACCTGGTCATTAACGACGGCATCTACGCCACGTGGAGCAGCTTGCTCCCCATCCTCTCCCATAGCACGCGCCCCCTTAATGAACTTGCGCCGTGGGCCGGTTTTACCGCCACCGGCTGGGTCAAGCTCTTTGGCCTTCCCGCCATCGCAGCCGCGTTCTACTCCACCGCAAAACCAGAGCGCCGCGCCGGCCTTAAGGTCATCCTTTTGCCCGCCATCGTCGCCTCGGTGGTTTGCGGCGTTACCGAGCCACTCGAGTTTCTCTTTATGTTCACCCACCCCGGGCTCTTTTTGCTCTACGCCGTCTTATCGTCTTGCCTTGCCACAACCATGAATCTCTTTGGCATCGTCGGCATCTTCTCGGGCGGCCTGATGGAGATGGCAGCCTTCAACTTTATTCCGCTCATGCGCACGCATGCCGGTGCCTATCTTTTGGCGCTCGGTATCGGCCTTGCCTTTAGCCTCATCTTTTTTGTTAGTTTTCGAGCACTCATCTTGGTCTATGACCTTAAGACGCCGGGCCGCGAGGATCATGTTGCCAATCGCGCGGCAATCGATCGTTTAACGGAAAGCGGCTTTGCCAAAGAGCAATCTCCCAATGACGAGGTCAATAGTCGATCCGATCAAGATCACGTCCTCGCTGAGCGGGTAATTCAGCTTTTAGGTGGCGTTGGCAATATTGTGGGCGCAACCAACTGTGCCACGCGCCTGCGCGTCGAGGTCGCAGACCCTTCCATCGTTGCAGATAACGCGTCGTTTGTCGCGGTGGGCGCCAAGGGCCTCATCATTACGGGCAAGACCGCCCAGGTGGTCATCGGCATCTCCGTTCCCCGCGTTAAAGAGCATTTTGACCAGATCATGGGCCTCGAGCCGGAATTTGTGCCCACCACCTCGGCCTCCCCTGCCGCCAGCGCAGCCCATAAGCGCGGCGATATTTGCTTCTTCGATATCGACGGAACGCTCGCCTGGCAAGACCCCAGGCTCGCCCAAGACCTTCCCGAAGACGAGCGGGACCTCTCCCCCTATCCCAACGAGGCGGTTTCGCAGGCAATCCGCGAGTTTGTCGCCAACGGCAACATGGCCTTTATCTGCACGGGACGTACCCTCAGCTGCATCCACCCCAAACTTCTTGAGCTGCCTTGGACCGGCATCGTCTGTCTTGCGGGCGGTTACGCCGAGATCAACGGACACGCAATTCGCGATCTGTCGATGACGCCCAGTATGCTGCAGTGTCTTGCCCCCTACCTTGAGCAATCGGGCGAGGTCATCCGCTTTGAGGGCCTCAACGGCGTCGTGCGCATGAGTGCCGATGCGCCCGATGCTCCCGGATACGCGCGCACCCTGGGCGACGCAGTCACGCAGCTGCAACATTACAGTGTCTACAAGATCTTGATGTCTACATCACTCGCCAACCACATCGCTCAAGATAAGGCACTTGAGCCGCTGCTGTGCTTTAACGAGCTCGAACTCGAGGTAACCGAAATCTCGCCCCGCGAATGCACGAAGCGCGGGGGCATCCAGTCTGTACTCGACGCCCTCGATCCCCACCACGGAACCGTATACGGCATCGGCGACGCCAGCAATGACGTCTCGCTGATGAACGCCGTCGATGTCGGTATCGCCATGGGCAATGCGCCGGACTATCTCAAGGATAAGGCCGATTACGTGACCGACACCGTCGATCACGACGGTGTCGTTGCGGCGCTCGAACATTTTAGGCTGATTTAGGCGCGCTCTATCAAACGCACGCCCGTTGTCCTAAATCGCCAAAACTGCCGCGCTAAACGCCCTGATGTGGCAATATGTTGTCTGCATATTGCACCAATGCAACCTCAGAAAGAATGCGAGAACCCGTGTCCAGTCCGTTTACCAGCTTTTTAGCCCAGCACTTTGACCAGATTAACGACTATCTGGCCACGTTCTTTGACGGACAGGCGACCTCTGCCGATATCGAGCGCTACCTGTATGCGCCGCTCTCGGCTTTTACGGCCAACGCCGGCAAGCGCCACCGCCCGCTTATCTGTATGCTCGCCGCAACCGCAGTGGGCGGTAGCTTTGAGAGCGCCCGCAGCGCCGCGGCAGCCATCGAGCATTTCCAGTCGGGCGCGCTGATCCACGACGACATCGCCGACAACGGACAGCTTCGTCGAGGCAAGCCCTGCATGCACCTTACCGAGGGCACGGGCCTTGCCATCAATTGCGGCGACCTGGCGCTCACCATGGTCACCAAGACGGTTCTCGACGACCCCACGCTGGAGTCCGACGTGAAGCTGCGCGTGCTCCACGAGCTTACCGAGATGATCGTCCGCACCATCGAGGGTCAAGCGCTCGACCTGGGTTGGGTCCGTGACGGGCGCTTTGATATCTCGGTTGATGACTACCTGGACATGGCGACGCACAAGACCGCGTTTTACAGCGGAGCCACGCCGCTTGCCGCCGGAGCCATTATCGGCGGCGGCAGCGATGAGCAAATCGAAGCGCTGCGCGCCTTTGGCCTACACACAGGCCTCGCCTTTCAGATTCAGGACGACCTGCTCAACCTTGTCGGCACTAAGGAAGCCGCCAACAAGGACTTCCGCACCGACATCACCGAGGGCAAGCGCACGCTTGTCGCCGTACACGCCCTCTCTGATGAGCGCCACCACGACGAGGTCGAGGCGATTCTTTCCTCAGGCACCGATGATCCCGCGCAGCTCGCACGCGCCGTGGAGATCTTCCAGGAGACCGGCTCCATCGATTACGCCCACACTTACGCGCTCGACCTGACCGCTAAGGCCAAAGCGGCCATCGAGAACGTTGAGCTTGATCCGCACGCACGCGAGCTGTTCCTCTCCATGGCAGATTTCTTTGTGGAGCGCCTTAACTAACGGGGGTTATAAAACCTGTCAGCAGCGTATTTAGGCACAACTTGCTACACTGTTGAGTGCATGTTTATGCATCCCTTTGCGTTGTCTATCCGACAGACGCTCAAATAGTACGAATGGTACGCCGAAAGGGGTTCGTTCATGGAACCTATTACAACGGGCATGCAAGGAGCAGCCGTCGAAGACGTGCAGTCTCGTCTCCTG
>DBGBJN010000238.1:0-3670 GCA_048449885.1 Collinsella sp. | reverse complement strand
AACAGCGGCCATAGGTCGATCTTTCTATGTCAACGATGCCATTGGTGGCACCTTGCGCAGTCATTTTTAACGCCTTCAAGTATATCCAACGCCTCCCCCACCATACGCTCACCACCCAAAACCTACCGTTCACCGACATTTTTGCTTCCCCGAACGGCTTTTGTCGCCCAAATGTTAACGTTGCCATTGTGCAAACACAGAGCCACCGGGCGGCTCAAACGTTTACGCGCAAGGAATCGACGGTCCACAGGCACAGGGGCCATCGGTTCGCGTCTTATTTTGTGTCGCAAAATGGCAACGTCAACATTTTGGCAACCAAACGTCAAAAGCTACCATCGTTGCCAACCCACCGACTCTTAGGAGCTTTGCATGGAGCAACTCATCGCCATCATCGAAAAGGGGCAGCCCTTTTTCAACGCGATCGCCCGCAACAAGTACCTCAAGGCGATCCGCGACGGTTTTATCTCCGTCATCCCCATCATCATCTTCTCGTCCATCTTCTGCCTGGTAGCCTCGGTTCCCAATATCTGGGGTTTCTACTGGCCCGATGACATCAACAACGCCCTGTGGAAGTGCTACAACTACTCCATGGGCATCCTGGCCATCGCCTGTGCCGCCACCACGGCCAAGCACTTCGCCGACGCTCAGAACCGCGATCTGCCCAAGAACAACCAGATCAACTTCATCTCGTGCATGTGCGCGGCCATCATCGGCTTCCTGCTCCTTTCGAGCGACACGATCGCCACGGACGCTGCCAGCGGCTTCAACACCACCTACCTTGGTTCCAAAGGCCTGCTGACTGCCTTTATCGCTGCGTTTGTGACCGGCATCATCTACAAGTTCTTCATTAAGCGCAACATCACCGTCAAGATGCCCGAGCAGGTTCCGCCCAACATCTCGCAGACCTTTAAGGACATCATCCCCTTCTCCGTCTGCATCACCGTCTTTTGGGTCTTTGACATCGCCTTCCGCGCTGCTTTTGGCTTCTGCTTTGCCCAGGGCGTCATCCAGGTGTTCCAGCCCCTGTTCACCGCTGCCGACGGCTACATCGGCCTCGCTGTGATCTACGGCGCTATGAGCCTGTTCTGGTTCGTCGGCGTCCACGGCCCCTCGATCGTCGAGCCCGCCATCGCCGCCGCCCTCGTTGCCAACATGACCGACAACCTGGCTGCGTTCCAGGCCGGCCAGCACGCTTCCGCTGTCCTGACCCAGGGTGCCCAGTACTTCGTCGTCTGCATGGGCGGCACCGGCGCCACGCTCGTCCTGGTCTTTATGTTCTGCTTCCTGGCCAAGTCTCAGGAGATGCGCGCCGTCGGTAAGGCCGCCATCGTCCCCGTCTGCTTTGCCGTCAACGAGCCGCTGCTGTTCGCCGCACCCATCGTGCTCAATCCCGTCTTCTTTGTCCCGTTTGTCTTTGCCCCGATCGCCAACATCTGGATCCTCAAGATCTTTATCGACTTCTTGGGCATGAACGGCTTTATGTACACCCTGCCTTGGACCGTCCCCGGCCCCATCGGCACCATCATGGGCCTGGGCTTCCAGCCGCTCGCTTTTGTGATGCTCGCCCTTATCCTGGTCGTCGACTTCGTTCTGTACTACCCGTTCTTCCGTGCCTATGACGCCCAGAAGTGCGCCGAGGAGGCCGAGATCTCCCAGGAGGAGCTCGCCGCCAAGAACGCCGAGAAGGCCGCCAAGCTCAACGATGCCTTCCAGGGCAAGGCTGACGCCAAGAGCGTTGCCGCCGGCGCTGCTGCCGAGGCCGTGAAGGCCGACTCCCCCGCCGCTTCTGCAGCACCCGCTGCCGAGGCAACGACCGCCAGCGACCTCAACGGCAAGCGCGTGCTCGTGCTCTGCCAGGGCGGCGGAACCTCGGGCCTGCTCGCCAACGCACTGGCCAAGGCCGCCAAAGAGCGCGGCATCAATCTTGAGACCGCTGCCGAGGCCTATGGCAACCACGTGGACATGCTCCCCGACTTCGATCTGGTCGTCCTGGCCCCGCAGGCCGCCAGCTACCTGGCCGACCTGCAGAAGGACTGCGAGCGCGTGGGCAACAAGTGCGTCGCCTGCCGTGGCAAGCAGTACATCGAGCTCTCCCAGAACGGCGATAAGTCTCTCGCCTTCGTCTCCGAGCAACTCTCGAAGTAAGTAACGCTCAGGGCCAGCCGACCATCCAAGACCGGCTGGCCCTTCGATTTAGACGATTGGATCATCATGTCCGTTAATCCTGCTAGCGTCACCAACCCGCCTGCGCAGTTTCCCGAGGACTTTGTCTTTGGCGGCGCCACTGCTGCCTACCAGGTAGAGGGCGAGACCCGCACTCACGGTAAGGGCAAGGTTGCCTGGGACGATTTTCTGGAGGCCCAGGGGCGCTTTTCCCCCGATCCCGCTTCGGACTTCTACAACCAGTACCCCGTCGATCTGGAGCTGTGCGAGGAGTTCGGCATCAACGGCATCCGCCTCTCCATCGCCTGGAGCCGCATCTTCCCCAACGGCACCGGCGAGATCAACCCCGAGGGCGTTCAGTTCTATCACGACCTTTTCGCCGAATGTCACAAGCATCACGTTGAGCCGTTTGTCACGCTGCATCACTTTGACACGCCGCTTCCCCTCTTTGAGAAGGGCGACTTCCTCAACCGCGAGACCATCGACGCCTTTGTGGACTTTGCCACCTTCTGCTTTAAGGAGTACGCCGACCAGGTGACATACTGGTTCACCTTTAACGAGATCTGGGCCGATGCCTCCAACACCTACATCGAGGGCACCTTCCCCGGTGGCGTCAAGGCGCATCTTGCCGAGGCCTTCCAGTGCGAGCACAACATGATGCTCGCCCACGCCAAGGCAGTACTGGCCTTCCACAACGGCGGTTTTAAGGGCAAGATCGGCGTCATTCAGTCGCTGGAGTTTAAGTACCCGCTCAACGAGAACGACCCCGCCGACATCAAGGCCGCCAACAACGAGCACGTGCTGCAGAACCAGTTCTTGCTCGACGCCACCTTCCGCGGCGACTATGCTCCCGACACCCTCGAGTGCGCCAACCGCCTGGCGGCCATCTCGGGCGGCACCATCGAGATCCTGGACGAGGACCTCGAAATTATGCGCGAGGCAGCGCTCTACAACGACTACCTGGGTGTCAACAACTACCAGTGCCGTTTTTTGAAGGCTTACGACGGCGAGAACGACCTGCACCACAACGGTACGGGCGAGAAGGGCACCGGCCGCTGGCGCGTCAAGGGTATTGGCGAGCATGTGAACAAGCCTGGCATCCCCACCACCGACTGGGACTGGATTATCTATCCCGAGGGTCTGTTCGATCTGCTCGTCTACATTAAGCAGCGCTACCCCAACTACAAGCAGATCTTCATTACCGAAAACGGCATGGGCTACAAGGACCCCTACAAAGACGGCTTTGTGGACGACCAGCCGCGCATCGACTACATCGAGCAGCACCTGCGCTGGCTGCTCAAGGCCATGGAGGTGGGTGTCAACGTGGGCGGCTACTTCCTGTGGAGCCTGCAGGATCAGTTCTCCTGGACCAATGGCTACAACAAGCGTTATGGCTTCTTCTACGTTAACTTTGAAACCCAGAAGCGCACGCCCAAGGCAAGCGCATACTGGTATAAGCACGTGGCGCAGACCCGTCGTCTGGACTAGTGACTGGCGGGGTTGCCCG
>DBGBJN010000237.1:0-9659 GCA_048449885.1 Collinsella sp. | reverse complement strand
GGTTTGCGGGCGTCGCAGATCTCGCGGCCAAAGGTAATCCACTGGTGGTTGACCGACTCCCAATACTCGTGCGGCAAAATCTTGAGCAGATCTTGCTCGGTCTTGAGCGGCTCCTTGGCATGCGTCTTGGGGCTCAACATCAGGCGGTGTGCGATGCGGTTGACGTGTGTATCGACCGCGATGCCCTCGACAATGCCAAACCCCACGTTGAGCACGATGTTCGCCGTTTTGCGCCCCACGCCCGGCAGCTTGACGAGCTCCTTCATGTCGGCCGGTACCTCGCCGCCGTAATCGGCGACGATTATCTGCGCGGCCTCCACGGCGTGCTTGGCCTTGCTCTTATAAAAGCCGAGCGACTTAATGGTATCCGCCACATCGGCCACGCTTGCCCCCGCCATGGCCTCGGGCGTGGGCCACTGGGAAAACAGCTTCGGCGTCACCTTATTGACCTGTGCGTCGGTCGTCTGCGCCGAGAGCAGCACCGCGATGAGCAGCCTAAAGGGATTCTCGTGGTCCAAAAAGCACTCGACCGGGCCATAGCGACGGTTGAGGCGCTCGCACACCTCAACGGCGCGCTCGCGTTTGGCGGCATTGGTCTCGCGTGGCATAACGACTCCTCGGCTCAGCGGAATTAACAAGCTTCTGGGCACGATTGTCCCACGTATGGGGTCTTTACGCCTCCAAAAATGCGCCGGTCTGGCGGCCCCACAGGCTTGCGTACTCGCCGCCCGCCTCGACAAGTTGCGCATGCGTACCGTCCTCGACAATCTCGCCGTCCGCCAGCACCACGATGCGGTCGAGCGCCGCCACGGTGGACAGGCGATGTGCCACCACAATGGAGGTGCGGCCGCGCATCAGGTTCTCGAGCGCCTCCTGCACCAGCGCCTCGGACTCACTGTCCAGGGCAGACGTCGCCTCGTCGAGCACCAGGATCGGCGCGTCGGTCAGAATAGCGCGGGCAATGGCCACGCGCTGGCGCTGGCCGCCCGAAAGCTTAACGCCACGCTCGCCCACCATGGTGTCAAAGCCACGGGGCAGGCGGTCGATAAACTCGGTCGCATTAGCTAAGCGAGCCGCCTCGCGGATCTGCTCGTCGGTGGCGTCGGGGCGGCCGTAGGCGATATTCTCGCGAATGGAGCGATGGAACAGCAGCGCCTCCTGCGGCACGTAGGCAACCTGGCGGCGGAGACTCTGCTGCGTACAGCGCGAGACGTCCTGGCCGTCCACGAGCACGCGGCCGCCCTGTACGTCGTCCAGGCGCAGCAGCAGTTTGGTGAGCGTCGTCTTGCCCGAGCCCGATTTGCCCACCAGGCCCACGCGCTGGCCCGCCGCCACATGAAGCGTCAGGTCGTCGAACACGCTCTCGCCCGCCGCGGCGTCACGGTATGCAAAGCTCAAGTGCTCAAAATCAATCGCGCCCTCGCCCACCTTGAGCTCGGGGGCGTTCTCGTCGTCTGCCACCAGACGCGGTTCGTCCAGCACACGCGTCATCTCTGCCGCATCGCCCAACGCGCGGTTGATGCGCTGCATCATGGAGCTCACGTAGTTCAGACGCATGGTGAGGTTGTACGTATAGGTAAAGATCATGACGAGCGCACCGGCAGAGATGCCAAACCACGCGTTGCCGCCCGCCACGAACACACTCACCACGGCCATGGTGATGACGATAAGGCCCGAGGTCGTAAAGTTGCGCTGCATCATGGCGTGCATCGAGACCGTCTCGGCGTCGCGTGCAGCACGGTCGGCGGTATCGAACAGGTCGCGCTCAAAGTCCTCGCGCCCACAGGTCTTAACGGCTAGGATGTTCGTGACCGCATCGGACAGCACGCCCGACAGCTTGTTCTGCGCAGCGGACGTCGCGGCCGAAAGCGGCATGATGCGCTTGTACATAAGCCAGACAAACGCAATGTAGACGACCATGATGCCCACCAGGATCACGGTAAATGTCGGCACCACCGGGGCGAGCGCCGCCACCGTGCAGACAACCGAGGTGATAGTGGGAATGAGTGAATACACCGTCACGTCCACCAGCCCCGTGTAGCCGCTCATAAAACGGCTCGTCTGGCTCACAAGCGATCCGCCAAAGCGGCTGGTGTGGAATGTCATGGATTGATTGGAGAGCGTGTCGAAGCACAGACGCGCCAAGTGATAGTTGCCCGCAATCTCGAGCTTGTAGACGGTGTAGTCCTGCAGCTTGGAGAGGATTTGGCCCACTAGGTTAACGAGCACCAGCGCCAGAATGTAAGGGCCAAAGACCTTAAACACCTGGTCACCCGCCACGGGGCCGGCCTGAACGCGGTCAACGATAAGGGCCATCACGTAGGTGTTGGCAAACGTGAGCAAAAAGATGTAGCCCGCCGACGAGAACACCGAGAGAAAGACAATCAGCGGTTGTGTGCGCGTGACGTCCCAAAAACGCTGCAGCGTGCGGCGCACGGTGGAACGTTTGAGCGGACTGGTGCTTCTCTGAGACATGGTCTTCCTTTCGCGTCTGATAGGGCGAGACGCCATTGTTGCACACTAAAGCGCACTTCAGGCAAGCACAGCGCGAAAAGCGCCCGCGCCGTGCTTGCGCAGGCGCCCCACCGTCAGATGCAGCTAGTCCTCGCCTTTTTGGTCTGCGGGCAGGCTCGCAGACGTGAGCCCCAAGATCGCGTCGGCCTCCTCGGCATCCTCCAGCGCGTCGATGTCCTTGAGCTTGCGCTCCATAACGTTGGTGCGCGTGGTGATAATGCCCTCGACCGTCTTGCCCGCAGTCTCGATCTGCTGCTGCGCGCGACGCAACGCCGCCTGATAGCGCGGCAGCTCAGCCTTGACGGCGGAAAGCACGCGCAGCACGTCATCGGTGCGTTTTTGCAGCCTAAACGTCTGGTAGCTCATCTGCAGGCTGTTGAGGATGGCGGCCATGGTACTGGGGCCGGCAACGTTGACGTGATAGTCGCGGCCCAGGGTCTCGATAAGCCCGGGGCGGCTGACAACCTCGGCGTACAGGCCCTCAAACGGCACGAACAGAATGCCGAAGTTGGTGGTCGCCGGCACGCTCAGATACTTTTCGCAGATGTCCTTGGCCTCGCGTTTGACCATCGCATCGAGCGTCTTGCGCGCGGCGGCGACGGCCTCCGCGTCGCCCGACTCCTGGGCGTCGAGCAGATGCTCATATGCATCGCCCGGGAATTTGGAGTCGATCGGCAGCAGCACGGGATCGCCCTCGTCTACCGGCAGCTTGACGGCAAACTCAACGCGCTCCGAGGCGCCGGGCTTGGTGGCCACGTTTTCCAGATACTGGTCGGGCGTAAGGATGTCCGCCAGGATCGCGCCCAGCTGCACCTCGCCCAAAATGCCGCGCGCCTTCACATTGCCCAGCACGCGCTTAAGGTCGCCCACGCCGGTGGCGATGGATTGCATATCGCCCAGGCCCTTGTACACGGCCTCGAGCTGGTCGCT
Organism: Collinsella sp.; assembly: GCA_048449885.1. Lineage (GTDB taxonomy): Bacteria > Actinomycetota > Coriobacteriia > Coriobacteriales > Coriobacteriaceae > Collinsella. Next base: position 6,215 of record DBGBJN010000237.1, on the reverse strand, counting down.
CACTTGCTTAAACGATGCAGACAGACGGTCGTTGAGCGTACGGGAGAGTTTCTCGTCCACCGTCGCGCGCATCTGATCGAGCTGCACGTTGTTGTCCTTGCGAATGGCGCCCAGCTGGGCGTCGACCGTCTCGCGCACCTTGTCCAGGCGGTGCTCGATGCCCTCTCGGTTGGCGCCGAGCTGTTGGGCCGTCTCGCGGCGCAGGTCATCCATACGGTCGCCAGCCTGCGAGAACTCACGCGCGATGGTCAGGTAGCGCTGCTGCTCCACAGCGGCGTCGGTCGTCTGCTGCTGCGCGATGGCGTTTGCCGTGCGACGGGTTTCTGCCAGCGCGACGTTCAGGGTGTCGAGCGCGTTGTTGGCCTGCTCGAGCGCCGCAAGCGTCTCCGCGTCGTTGCCGCCACGCTCCCGCAGCTCGGCACGAAGGCCTTTAAGCTGCAGGGCGCAAACCACAGCAACTCCCACCGCCACCAAGGCAATCACAACAAGCGCAATATCAATAGCAGACATAGACTCCGCCCAACAAACCCAATCGATTATCAATCAAAACCGCGATCAATCTTACCCCGCCACACGCACCGGGTGCCCGGCCCCTTCTTGGGCGCCCCTCTCCTCCGCATATTCCATAATGCGGCGCGCCGTCTCCCTGCTCACCTTTGAGTCATCGCCGGCTAAGTATGCGTACACGTTTCCCTTATTCAGGTGCAGAGCACGGCAGAGGCCATAGCGCGTTACGCCCGATTCCTCCAATGCTTCCAGCGTTTTCTTTCTCATCAGGGCGTTCACCCTTCTGTCGGCCGCTGGCTTTTCTTTCACCCCTCTATACGCATGCCAAACGTTGGCGTAACGATTGGGGAGCTTATCCTCGGTGCATAGAGATGCCAGGCTACCCGCTTGGCCATACAGAGACAAAACACCTCGATAGCCCTCTTCCATCCACGAGCCCTCAGATAAACCCAGAACGTATTCGGCTTTTCCCTGCGCCAAAGCGAGCAAAAACAGAGGCTCCGCCACGCGCGGCGCAACCGTCGTCGCCTGCTCAACCAGTTTTCTAAAACTCAGCGACTGCTGCCCGGACAGCTCTCGGCAATAGCCTTTCAAAAATCCCTCAAAAGTCAGATTCAACCGAGCACCTCCTTTTTGTATTGCCTGTATGCGCAGACCATCTCTTGATAACTCCGCTCCGAAGGCGACGACGCCAGTGCCTCTCCCTCGTCGAATATAAGCCGTTCGAGCAAACCCCAATCAAGTCGGTCGACGAATGCCTGACTATGAAGATCGACGATGTCGTTCGGTCGATAGGCATAGAGCTTCATTACCGCCAGGTCCTCCAAGGATGGCGTAAAGTACCTGATAAAACGCGCCCCAATATCCAAGGGAATCAAACGATCTTCGTAATTGAATGGCATCTGGTTGCAATATGCCACCGCCATACCGTTCACCTCGGGGTATCGAGCTATGATCTCGCGGAGGCACCTGTCTGCCTCAAACACATCAATGTCATGCGTAACCGACCGATTCGTCACATCGTTTAGCATGAAGGCGCTTCCTCCCACCAATACAACGCTCGGCCTATCGTCTCTTGGACCTATTTCCAGCTCCGCCTCTTCGTCAATGCCCAAAAGAGTCTGCTCTAAATCCTGCTTATACATAGCAAATCCTATTATTATTCATCTTCAATAATACTATTCAGTCGCACGACAGGACCAACAGGATGCAAGAATTCCGCTCGTGGCGATAATCCTTACACCCTAGAAGTCCTAATATTACAAACGCTAACTCTCCCAGCCGGCGCAGATGGTTGTTACGACATCGCCTAGGCGCTGGCCGAGAGCTGCCAAGTGCTCAAGCACCTCGCTGGGCGAGGCGCCGTTGAGAATGCATGTGAGGGCATATGAGGCCAAGAAGATTGCCGCGAGCCCCAACGGGATCAGCACGATCATCGCCAACGTACGCAGGCGCTGGGCCCAGCGACGGCGACGCACACGACGCTTGTCGAACGCAAGCTCCTGCGCATATGAATCTTGCTGTACGGAATAGGCCTCTGGAGCCGCCTCGCCCGCAGGTGCGGCGTTTTGCGCAGGAGGCTGGACGGCCGCCCCTTGCATTTGCATCTCCATAAGCCGTTGCTGTTGGCGCAACATGCGCTCGGCTTGTTGCTGCGGGGTCTCAAGAAACAGATCCATGTTGGCCTCCTCAATCGGAGCATTCGACGCTTGCGCCCAGCATCCCGCACGATCGAAGCCGCGGCAACGAAATCATCGGCAATAGCCGTAAAGATTCTTTTGTCAGAAAACTGTCGAAAAGCTCAACAACTCCCCTACCAGCACTTTCTTTGAGCTTTTTTATCGAATGATCTTTCGCCCTTCCGCCCTTACGCCATCCGACCAAAACCTAACCAAAAGCTTGACGGAAATTGTGAAGACAGGGACCCAACACAAAAAGTGCCGCCCCAAAGGGGCGGCACACAAACTTATTATCAGCTTTTCTGTAACGAGCATGCGACGACTCAACGCCGGAGCGCAGGGCGGGGAAACCTTTGCCTCGCGCGACCCTGCGAAGCCGTGAGCGAGAGGGAAAGGTTTCCCCGCCCTGCGCTCCGTGGTCGGTGAGGACAGACTACATGCCCGCGAGACCTCGGGCGGCGGTGGCGCACATAAACGCCAAGGCTAGAATCACGAGCGAACCGGCAATGTCGGCCACCACGCCCGTAAAACGGCGCTCAAATAGCCAGCTCTCAAAGTGCGGGGCAACGTTGCGCCAAACACGCCACAACAAAATACCCATGCCGATGACGCCGGGAATATTGAGCAGCAAAATCTCGGAGCACAAGAGGCCAATCAGGTTTCCGGCGGCAAAGCCCGCATCGCCCTCGCAATATTTGCGATAAATCATGTACAGCATGTACGCCACAAACGGCTGCAGGCACGCAGAGATAAACGTAACCACCATCGAGGGGTCCTGAGAAAAGACATCGGTGAGCTTATCCACGCTCGTGGCATCCTTAGAGGCCAAGAACAGGCCAATGACCACCACAGGCACCACGCCCAAAATAACCTCGACCATCGTAAACAGCTTGGCAGTCAGGTCCTCACTCGCCGAATTCAAATGGGGCGCCCACTCAGGATGAGCATGCGCGCCGACCTTCTTGTCCTTCTCGGCACGATCGGCCTTTTTGCCCTCAGGAACCCGACGACCAGGATCCTTGCGAGTCCCCGCCGCAGCCACCCGAGCCCGAGACTTCTTACCCATAAAAAACACCTCATCAGGTAGTAGATAAACTAAAAGCCGCCACCCAGTGTACCCCCTAACAAATAGTGCCGCCCCAAAAGGGGCGGCACGCAAACCAATCTATTAGCCAAAACTCGTTGGCTAGCCCGTGTCGTCAGACCCGCGGCGTATGCCTTTGCCTCGCGCGACCCTGCGAAGCCGTGAGCGAGAGGGAAGGTAATCCCGCCCTCCCGGCCCAGCCCACGTTCGTATCGGCGCTAGTAGTTCACCACCTGCTCCTCAAAGTACGCCTTCGGGTGGTTGCACACCGGGCACACCTCGGGCGCCTCGGCACCAACATGCAGGTGCCCGCAGTTCAGGCACTTCCACACCTTTACGCCCTCGCGCTCAAACACCTCGCCCGATTCAATGCGCTCGACGAGCTTGTTGTAGCGCTCCTCGTGAGCCTTCTCCACGGCGCCGACGCCACGGAACTTCTCGGCGATCTCGGCAAAGCCCTCCTCCTCGGCGGTCTTGGCAAACTCGTCATACATCGTGGTCCACTCGTAGTTCTCGCCCGCGGCGGCGTCGCGCAGGTTGTCCAGAGTGCCCGGAACGGCGCCGTCGTGCAGATACTTAAACCACAGCTTGGCATGCTCGGACTCGTTGCCCGCCGTCTCGGCAAAGATATTCGAGATCTGAACGTAGCCGTCCTTTTTGGCCTTGGATGCATAGTAGCGATACTTGGTGTGTGCCTGGGACTCACCGGCAAAAGCAGTCTCGAGGTTCTTCTTGGTCTGAGAGTTCTCAAAATCCATAGGTGTACTTCCCTTCAACACATGCCGCCCATAGGCTTTGAGCGGCCTTGTCTTTAGGATGCCCTCATGCCGAGAATCTAAACCTTACAATCCTGTTCTTCAGATTTGAGCGAGCTATACACTCAGCCAACGATCGCCCTCGGAGCGGCAAAAGCCCTCGCGCTCCAAATCGGCAAGAATACTTGCGACCAGCTCGCACTCGACCGGCCCGCGACCGGCTGCCGTCTCCATTTCGTTAACGCCCACCACGGCATCAGCAATCGTAATCCCCGCCGGCTGGCCATCGCGCGCTGCCAGCAACATGCGCACGATATGCGCGCGTTTTTGGCGACGCGAGCCCTCGAACTTGGACTGACGACTATAGCCCGCCGAGCGCCTGGACGGATTGGGCAGCGTCTTCTTAAGATACGCGCCATAATCTAGCAGCGCGTAATACCACGCGCGCGGCGTGTCGGCATCGTCTTGAGGCACGGCAAAGGGCGCGATCTCATCCGCCACCGCACCGGGGGCCGCCGGACAGGCGGCTTGAATCAGCGGCACCAGCTCGCGATCGGGAACAGCCGGCACATCGGGAAAGAAATGATGCAAAAAGACCGTGCGCACGTTGGTCTCTAGATACACACCCGGAAGATCAAACGCAAACGACCGGATACCCTGCGCCGTTGCCGGGCCAATACCAGGCAGAGCGACCAAGTCACGAGTCTCACGCGGAAACTCCCCGTCCCAGTCCTCTACAACGCGCTGAGCGGCCCCGTGAAGCGCCAGAGCGCGTCGGTTGTAGCCCATGCCCTGCCAAGCGTCCAAAACATCGGAAGGCGCGGCCTGGGCAAGCGCCTGCACAGTCGGAAAACGATCGAGCCACACCGGCATGCGCGCCTCCACACGCGGCACCTGTGTTTGCTGCAGCATGACCTCGGAAAGCCAAATGATGTACGGGTCACGCGTACGGCGCCACGGAAGGTCGCGATAACGCAGGACCCCTTCCGAACGAATCATCGAACGAAAGGGGTCCTGAATCATGGCTATGCTCCTTATGCGGCGCTATTCCTCCCGGTAAGCGCACGCGCAGGTGGCGTACTCGGGAAACGCTTCGCGGTCGGCGAACTTGGGATCGACGGCCGGGAACTGGCGGTGAGCGACGATGTCGCCGAGCGAAACGGAATCGAGGTAGTCGCGCATCAACGCCTGGGCTCCGGCCCACAGGGGATGATAGCAGCACGTGCCCATGCGCGCACAGTCACCATCGGGCGCGGTGCAATCGTTCATAACCATAGGGCCCTGAACGGCCTCGACGACCTGGCGGATAGTAACATCGTCCGGACTGACCTTGAGACGCATGCCACCGTGGACGCCACGCAGGCTCTCCACAATACCGGCCTGGACCAAACCGTGCTGAATCGAGCGGGCAAACGAATACGGGACATTGACCTCTTCGGCAGCGTTGCGAACAGAAAGCAAACGCTCCGGATCCTCGGCAAGCATCGCCAGCATACGAAGGGCGTAATCAGTCTTCCTCGATATGTCCATTTTTCCCCTTTCAAGGAATACGAACAGCTCGAACGAGCTCCGGGGCCAAGCTTGTGTCGAGACGCTAAATGACCGCCAGGACATCCAAATGGTAAGTCGGATATCCACTGAGTGCCGCGCTTGGAGCGAAATGCATCAGATGCGGCGCACAGTGCAATTTAGTATAACCTAACCCCCTGTCTCGTTGAACAGGTGTTGCGCAACAAAGCTGTTGTTCAGACAGATATACTTATTAGATTTTACTTGCGTTCCCGAAGGCGCGGGGATTCTGGGCGAAGATGCACCAGGGCAATCGTTCTATCGAAACAAAGTGCATCAAACGCAAAAAGCCACGTCCGAAGACGTGGCTTTAATTGCGTTGGCGGGAAGTACGGGGCTCGAACCCGCGACCTCCGACGTGACAGGCCGGCGCTCTAACCAAACTGAGCTAACTCCCCAGGCAGACGTTCGCGTTTGTTTCCGCTCGCGTGCGCTGCGGGGATTAGTATACACAGAAGTCTGTCCGCCGCGCAACAACTTTTTTGAAAAAATTTTTCGGTCCCTCCGGGAGGGTCTCCGGGGCCGGCTGGCGCGGGTTAAGTTTGCTGCTCTACAGTCCTGCGCAAGACGGAAAGCACATTAAGTGCTTTCCTTTGCGTGCGGAACTCGCGACAAACTTAA
>DBGBJN010000236.1:0-3171 GCA_048449885.1 Collinsella sp. | reverse complement strand
AGAAGACCACCCTCAAGTCCTGGACCGTTATGGAGACGCTCATCGGCCTTTCGGGTCTTGCCTGCGCCCTGGTGATTTCGTTCTTCGCCTAGTTCGCGTAGCTAAGCATCTTTCGCCGAGTGCATCGCTCGGTACCCATTTACACCTGATTCATTAACCAACGATTGGTACAACCGTTCAAACCAAAAGAGGAGAATATCATGGACGAGAAGACCAAAGCACAGATTCAGCAGGAGGCCGCCGACCTGGTTGCCAAGCTGCAGTCGCGTTCCGGCAAGTTTCGCACCATCAGCCCCGAGATGGACCCGCTGCGTCTGGGCTCCGGCTGGACGATCGAGGATCTGGACAAGCCGCAGGTCATCATCGAGTCGACATTCGGTGATTCGCACCCGGGTTCTGCCGGCCTGTTCGAGCTGGTCGAGGAGGTCCGTGCCGGCGTTGCCGAGGCCGGTGGCCATGGCGCCCGTTACTTCTGCACCGATATCTGCGACGGCGAGGCCCAGGGCCACGACGGCATCAACTACTCGCTGCCCAGCCGCGACATGATCGCCAACATGATCGAGATCCACGCCAAGGCCACTCCGTTCGACGCCGGCGTTTTTGTCGCCAGCTGCGATAAGGGTCTGCCTGCGAACCTCATGGCCATGGGCCGCATCAACATTCCCTCCATCGTCGTCACCGGCGGTGTCATGGATGCCGGCCCCGACCTGCTGACCCTCGAGCAGCTCGGCGCTATCTCGGCTCGCTACGAGCGTGGCGAAATCTCCCGCGAGGAGCTCGAGTTCGCCAAGCACAACGCCTGCCCCAGCTGCGGCGCCTGCTCCTTTATGGGCACCGCCTCGACCATGCAGGTTACCGCCGAGGCCCTGGGCCTTATGCTCCCCGGTACCGCCCTGCTGCCCGCAACTAGCTCCGACCTGCGCGAGTTTGCCCGCGCGGCCGGCCGTCAGTCCGTGTGGCTCTCCGAGCACAACCTGTGCCCGCGCGACATCGTGACCAAGGAGTCCTTCGAGAACCTCATCATGGTCCACGGCGCCATCTCCGGTTCCACCAACTCGCTGCTGCACATCCCCGCGATCGCCCGCGAGTTTGGCATCGAGATGTCCGCCGACGATTTCGATCGTCTGCACCGTGGTGCTCACTACCTGCTCAACGTTCGCCCCGCAGGCGAGTGGCCGGCGCAGTTCTTCTACTATGCGGGCGGCGTGCCGCGCATCATGGAGGAGATCAAGTCGATGCTCCACCTCGATGTTATGACCGTCACCGGCAAGACTCTCGGCGAGAACCTCGAGGATCTCAAGAACAACGGCTACTACGAGAAGTGCGGTCGTTACCTTGAGAAATGGAATCTCAAGCGCGAGGACATCATCCGTCCGTTTGACCAGGCCTTCGGCACCGACGGTTCCATCGCCATCCTCCACGGCAACCTTGCTCCAGAGGGCGCGGTCGTCAAGCACACCGTCGTTCCGCGCGAGATGTTCCAGGCCACGCTTAAGGCCCGCCCGTTCGATTGTGAGGAGGACGCTATCCATGCCGTCCTGACGCACGAGATCAAGCCCGGTGACGCCGTCATCATTCGCTATGAGGGCCCCAAGGGCTCCGGCATGCCCGAGATGTTCTACACCACCGAGGCTATCGCCAGCGATCCCGAGCTGGGTGCGAGCATTGCCCTGATCACCGATGGCCGCTTCTCCGGCGCCTCCAAGGGCCCGGCTATCGGTCACGTTTCGCCCGAGGCTGCCGTGGGCGGCCCGATTGCCCTGATCGAGGAGGGCGACCTGATCCAGATCAATATTCCCGAGCGCTCGCTGTCCATCGTTGGCATCGCCGGCAAGGAGATGGAGCCGGCCGAGGTCGACGCCGTCCTGGCCGAGCGTCGCGCCGCCTGGAAGCCCAAGGCTAATCGCTATACCTCCGGCACGCTCAAGTTCTTTACCGAGCATGCAGTTTCCGCCATTCAGGGTGGCTACATGGAGTAGCGCCCATGCGCATCAAAGTTCTCCTCTCATAGATGCGCGGCACGAAGGGCCCCGAGCTTACACTGAGCTCGGGGCCCTTTTGTCCAAACTTAGCTAAAAGCCTCGTCCCAAAAAGACTGGTTGGAAGTTGCGCTGAATGGGGGATTGTTTGACGGCGCGGGTGTCGCCAGCGGCCCCTATTTCGCCGTAAATGAGGAGACGGGGGATGCGATAGTATTACGTGGTGATATTCGACAAACCGTGGGCTTCATCCGAGGGCTTTATGGAACAACACCAGCATTATCAGAGCCTGCAAGATCAGGCATACAACGCATTGCGCTCCAAGATCATCTATGCCGAGCTCAAGCCCGGCACGCGCCTTTCGGCGATTGGCCTGGAAAAGGAGACGGGAATCGGGCGCACGCCCATTCGCGAGTCCTTTGTGCGCCTGCGTGAGCAGGAGCTGGTGGAAACGCGCCCCAAAAGCGGCACCTATGTCTCAAAAATCAGCATGGAGCGCGCCGAGAACGCCTGTTTCTTGCGCGAGAAACTCGAGAGAAGCGTACTCATTAAATGTTGTTCGGCTGCTACGCCCGAGCAAAAGCAGCGGCTTGAGCAGATTCTTGCCGAGTCCGAGTCGCTCGACCATAGCGAAACGCGTCGCTTTTTCGATCTGGACAACCTGTTCCACGAGACGTGTTTTGAGATTGCCGGCCGTCACATGTTGTGGGATTGGATGAAGAGCGTCAACACGCATTTTGAGCGATACAACTGGTTGCGTATGGTGTCGCAGGATCTGGATTGGGAGCCGATTCGTCGGCAGCATCGCCGGATTCTCGAGGCCATTAAGAGGGGCGATACCGATGCGGCGAGCTATCTGGCAGAGACGCATTTGCATCTAATGCCCGAGGAGCAGGGTCCGGTTATCGCCTTACATCCCGACTACTTTGAGCTGTCCAAAGACTCGGCCATCTAACTCGCCCCCTACATTAGTTGCGGTGAAATAGGGATTGTTTTGCGGCTCTGATGGCGTAAACAGTCCCTATTTTACCGCAACTGCCGGGGCACTATCGGGGCACGAAAAAGCTGCGACGCTACTTGGAGGAAAAGACCGGAAGCAAGGGTCCATTCCTCCAGACGGCGCCGCAGCTGTTTTGGTGGCTTGGCTTTTGTTGAAGTGGCTCAGCTGGGCGTGGTCGCCAACCGAGTAGGA
>DBGBJN010000235.1:0-10592 GCA_048449885.1 Collinsella sp. | reverse complement strand
CTTCGTGCTGGACGATTACGTCGATTGCCATAGATACGGTGGAGCTTTGGGCGCCGGCGGCTTGGCACGCTAGAATAAATCAGTTGCGCAAAGACCGCCCGTTGTGTGGGCAGTTCATGATAGGAAGTTTCCATGGCATTGCAATTTACAGAGCGCGAGTTCATTCCCGTGCTGCTTGGTGGCGACATCAACGCCTATTCGGTGGCGCGCGCCTTCTACGAGGAGTACCAGGTCAAGAGTCTGGTCTTTGGCAAGTATCAGACGGGTCCCGCGTACCGCAGCCAGATTATCGACTACACGCCCAACGTGGATATCGACACCATGCCCGTGATGCTCAAAACCGTCAACGGCATTGCCCAAGCGCATGCCGACAAGACTATTGTCCTTGTGGGCTGCGGCGACAACTATGTCGCTCTCGTGGCTCAAGCCAAGGATGCTCATGAGCTGGCGGATAACATCGTCGCTCCCTACGCGCCCTACAGCATGCTCGAGCAGTGCCAGAAGAAGGAGATCTTCTACGAGCTGTGCGAGAAGCATGGCGTGCCCTATCCGCACACGTTTACCTTTACCAAGGCGATGCTTAATGCCCAGGGTGAGGCGCCTGCCGAAGTGCTCGACCAGATCGATTTTCCTTACCCGATGATTCTGAAGCCTTCTGACGGCATCATGTGGTGGCAGCATGAGTTCGAGGGCCAGAAGAAGGCCTATGAGATTGCCGACCGCGCCGAGCTGGAACAGGTCATTCGCGATTCGTATGCCAGCGGCTACACCGACGATCTGATCTTGCAGGATCGCGTGCCCGGCAACGACGAGTACATGCGCGTGCTCACCAGCTATTCCGACCGCAACGGTAAGGTCCGCATGATGTGCCTGGGCCATGTGCTGCTCGAGGAGCATCAGCCCCACGGTGTCGGCAACCATGCCTGTATCATTACCGAGCCTAACGACGAACTCATGGGCGGCGTGCGCAAGCTGCTCGAGGACCTTCACTTTGTGGGCTATTCCAACTTTGACGTTAAGTACGACGAGCGCGACGGCTCGTTTAAGTTCTTCGATTTCAACACGCGCCAGGGCCGCAGCAACTACTACGTTACCAACAGCGGCTTTAACGTTGCCAAGTATGTGGTGGACGAGTATGTGTTCAACCGTCCGTTTGAGCCGGAGTTTGTGACGGCTCAGGACGAGGCCCTGTGGATGGTCGTCCCCATGGGCGTCGTCGACAAGTACGTCAAGGATCCCGAGCTGCGCGCTAAGGTGCATCGCCTGGACAAGGAAGGCAAGGGCGCCGACCCTTCGTTTATGAAGGGCGACTTTGTCTTTAACCGCTGGCTGCGCATGTGGCACACCAAGCTGCGCCACTTTAAGCTGTTCAAGACGTATTACAAGTAGATGAGTGCGGCGCCCGTCCGGTTTGCATCGGGCGGGCGCGGGTATGATACGCGCAATTGCGCAGGCGTCACCAAGGAGGCGGCGATGGAAAAGCTGGGAGTTATCGGCGGCATGGGCGCCGAGGCCACGTCGTATTACTACGACCAGGTAGTGCGTCATACGGCTGCTGCCTGCGATCAGGAACATATCGACATGGTGGTGCTCTCCAAGTCGACCATGCCCGACCGCACGTTGGCCATTAAGACCGGCGAGCATGCCAAGCTGCTGGCGACCATGAAAGAGTGTGCCCAGGCACTTGAGTCGCTGGGCTGTGCGCACATTGCCATTCCCTGCAACACGTCGCACTACTTCTACGACCAGATCCAGTCGTTTACGAAGGTGCCGATTATCCACATGCCGCGTGAGTCGGTTCGTTATGCCCTTGCGGGTGCGGTGATGGGGGAGTGCGAGTTCGATCCCAACCTGAGTATGCCGGCCGAGCCGGTGCACAAGATTGGCATTATGGGAACCGATGGCACCGTGGGCGCGGGCGTCTACGGCCGCGAATGTAAGGCTGCGGGTGTTGAGGTCGTCTATCCCAGCGAGAAACGTCAGAACGATGTGATGTCGCTTATCTACGATGATGTGAAGGCCGGACGTGAGCCCGATATGGATAAGTTCGACCGCGTGATGTGGGAGTTCGCCCGTAGCGGCTGCGACCGCGTCATTCTGGCCTGCACCGAGCTCTCGGTGCTGCAAAAGTACCGAGAGATGCCCGAGATCACCCTCGACGCCATGGATGTCCTGGTGCGCGAATCCATCATCCGCAGCGGCGCCCCCTACCGCCTCTAGCTTCCGACCCGCCAAAAAGGGACAGGTTAATTTTGGTAGGTTTTATCTGGTGAAACAGTAAAGGCCTCGGTTCGTTTGGTGCGAGCCGAGGCCTTTTGCGTTGGACGGTTGCTGTCGGTGGTGAACTAGAACAGGAAGCCGATGGCGATGAGGGCGATACTGACGATGAGCACGGCGATGTCCAGGCCCTTGATGGGGTAGCGCTTGTACGAGCTGGCGCGCGTACGCAGATAGAAGCCGCGCTGTTCTGCCGCCAAGGCTGTGGCATCGGTCTTGCCCACGCTCGAGATGAGCAGTGGCACACACAGTGGCAGCATGAGCTTAAGCTTCTTGATGGGGTTCTTGGTGTCGTACTCGACGCCGCGTGCGGTCTGCGCCTCCATGATGGCGTTCATCTCCTGACCAAACACCGGCACAAAGCGCAGCGCCGTGGTAAAGGTGAAGGCATAGCGATACGGCACGTGCAGTACCTCGACGCAGGCGTTGGCAAGGTCGTTGAGCTTGGTCACCATGAGCATGAGGATGAGCGGTAACGCCACGCCCAGCAGGCGCAGGCAGGCCTTCGATCCTGTGATGAGGCCCGTGTCGGTGATAAAGCCCCACACCACGTTGCCATCGCGCATAAAGGCCAGCTGGAGCACCAGCATGATAAGCGCGAGCGGAATCAGCAACTTGAGCAGCGAGAACAGACGGTCGACGACGCCGGCGTAGGCACCCAGCGCAAGGGTGAGTGCCAAAAAGCCCAGCAGCGCCACGTAGGTGTCGGACAAAAAGATGCCGACGATGATGGCGGCGGCGAGGCCCAGTTTGACGACGGGGTTCAGGCGATGCAGCAGCGTATCGCCCGGCATGTAGTCGATGACGTTAACCACGGTGGACCATCTCCTTGGTAATTCGAACGACATCGGTGACCTCGCTCACCTGCGCAAAAGCGGGCGAGACGGAAGATGCCAGACGGCGCGAGAGTTCGATGACCTGGGGCGGCTCAACGTAGGCACGCTGCATGAGATCGATGTTCGAGAATAGCTCGTGCGTGCGGCCGCGGTCGAGGATGCGACCGTCGGCCATTACCACGATGCGCTCGGCAAAGTCGGAGACAACTTCCATGTCGTGGCAGACCATGATAACGGCGCAGCCGCGCTCGGCCATGGTGCGCACGGTTTCCATGACGGTCATGCACTCGCGGTAGTCAAGGCCGCTCGTGGGCTCGTCGAGCACGACGATCTTGGGCTCAACCACTACGACGGAGGCAAGCGCCACCATTTGTCGCTGGCCGCGCGAAAGCGAGAAGGGCGCCTCGTCGGCCGGCAAGCCAAAGCGATCGATGACCAGCTGGGCGCGACGCAGGGCCTCGGCGCGGTCCATGCCGCCCAGTTCCAAGCCAAAGGCGACCTCGTCGAGCACGGTGTCCTTGCAGATCTGACGGTCGGGGTTTTGGAAGAGGGTCGCGACCTCGCGGGCAATGCGGCTCGTGGGAACGGCTGCGGTATCCAGTCCCGTGACGCGCACGCTGCCCGAGGCGGGCTTGAGCAGGCCCGTGAGCAGCTTGGTGAGCGTGGTCTTGCCGGCACCGTTTTGGCCGACGATACCCACGAGCTCGCCAGGATAGAGCGTCAGGCTAAGGTCGTGGACGGCGGCGCCGCCATTGGGATAGGCAAACTCAACATGGTCGAAGGTGAGTACGGGTTCGGCGTCCTTGGCATGAGGGCGCAACGACGGTGCATGCGGGGAACCGGCGGGCGCCTGAGCTTCGATAGCCGCGTGTGCGGGGTCGACGATGCCCGAAATCATGCGCTCGGCCTCATCGACATCCAAGCAGGGGGTACCGCTTACCAGGCCATCGGCCTCGAGGCTATTGAAGATACGCGTGACGCGAGGGCAGTCGACGCCGATGGCACGGAGCTCGTCGGTATGCGCGAAGACCTCGTGTGGCTCGCCCTGCAGCGCAATTTCGCCATGGTTGAGCACGAGCACGCGGTTGCAGTACTCCGAGAGCAGGGCGACCTTTTGCTCAATGACGACGATGGTGATTCCAAGTGTGCGGTTTGCCTCACGCAGCGTCTCGAAGACCAACGTGGAGCTGGCGGGGTCGAGTGCCGCGGTGGGCTCGTCGAGAACCAAGACGTGCGGGCGCATGGCGAGGATGGCGGCGATGGCTACCTTCTGCTTCTGTCCGCCCGAGAGGGTGGCGATCTCGCGGTCGCGCAGGTCGCTGATGCCGACGGTCTCGAGCGTTTCGCTCACGCGCTGCTCGATCTGGTCGTGGGGAACGCCAAAGTTCTCGAGGCCAAAGAGCATCTCGTCCTCGACGACCGAAGCGACCATCTGCGTGTCGATATCCTGCAGCACACTGCCGACGATTTGCGACACGTCGGTGAGCGAGACTTCGCAGGTGTCGTGGCCGTCGACCATGACGGACCCAAAGAACGTGCCGGTGTAGTGGTGGGGCACGGCACCCGACAGACAGGCGGCAAGCGTGGACTTGCCGGCGCCCGAGGGCCCGATGATGCCGATGAAATCTCCCTTGTTCACGCTGAGCGAGATGTGGCTGAGCGCCTGCTCGGTCTGCGTGCCATAGGAGAACGAGACATCGTCGACGTTGATGATCGTTTCCATGGATACCTTTCGTAGTCATTGGGGACGTTCTTAAATGACCAGTCGTTTAAGAACGTCCCCAAAAGCTAGTCGTTTGGGACAGTCTTTGGTGGTGAAGCACGGAGACGGCTTTACGAGGGGCCCCAGGTTGGCGCGAAAGAGAAGCGAAGCGTACTTGGGTACGCGAGCGACGAATGAACGCCAAGATGGGGTGGCTCGTAAAGCCGAGCGGGTTAGTTGAGCCTAAGGGCCTTCTGGATGGGCAGATAGAGGGCGCCGACCAGAATGGCGTTAAAGACGGCGGTCATGGCGACGACGGGCAGCATGGCGGCGGCGAGCTCGCCTACCACGCCGAGCATGGCCATCTTGATGACCATGAAGATGACGCCGGAGACAAAGGTGGTCAGGAAGGTTGCGACAATAGCGATGGCGGGCTTGACCTGACCGTTCTTGCCGGCGGCGTTGACGATGCCGGCCATGAGCATGGCGGCGATGCCCTCGGCGGCAAAATCGACGAACGGCGAAGTGGTGGTGATCTGGATCACGGCAGCCGAGATGAGGCCAATGACGAGCGCCTGGCCGATGTTGGGACGAACGACCAGGATGGTGAGGCAGAAGGCCGAGATGATGAACTCGGGGCTGATCATGCCGCCCGAGATGCCCGAGATGGCCTTGCCGACGGTGAAGTTGAGGATGAAGCCGGCGGCGAGCAGGATGGCGAGCAGGACGAGGGCGCGGACATCGAGTTTGCCGCGGTCGGCGGTCTGGACGGTGCGGGGCTGGGCGGCGGTGGTGTTCTGAGACATGGTGAAAATCCTTTCGGAATGGGAGTGCAAGAGAAAAGCGGAGGCGCGTGATGCGAATGCGATCGGGCTCGAGATAGAAAAAGGCCCCCGGTCGAAACCGGAGGCCTTCCAATCACCTAGAGCGCAAAAACAGGCGTGAGGGACTCACTGTCGACCGATCGTATTCGCATCACGCCACCACCAGTTGTTGAGAGACTTCATCGTGTTCTTCATGTTGGTGGCTCCTTTCGTGATGCCGTGGCGCGGTCGCACCTAGTTGCTGTTGCGCTGCACTATAGCACAGCGAAGTGTGTGCGGGGAAATCTTTTTTGAAAAGATTTCAGGCGGGTTTCCCGTCGGTCAAAAGAGCGGGCTGAGCGGGCGAGGCTGCCATTGCTGCCTTGCCCGCTCAGCTAAGACGTTACTCCTTATTGCGACGGTAGAGGAAGTAACCGCCCGCGGAGATGACGGCAACGCCAGCGATGGCGAATGCAGCCACCACGCGGCCATCAAAACGATCACCGGTGGTGGGCAGGCCGCCCTTGGTGTTCGTCTTGTTGGTGGTTACCGTGGTCGTGGTGTCCGACTTGCCAGGCTTCTCGGGCTTGGTGGTGGGCTGCTCGGGCTTAGCGGGCTGCTCGGGGGTACCGGGCTGCTCAGGAGTACCAGGCTGCTCGGGAGTGCCAGGCTGATCCGGGGTGACCGGATCGGTGGCAAGAGCGTCCTTGGCGTAGGTGATGGACACCTTGAGGCCGTTGGTCTCGGTGTTCAGGTCGCTCGGGGTGAAGGGCTGGTCGAAGTTCTCAGCCTTCAGATAGGCGCGCATCTCCTGGAGCAAGGCCTTGCACTTCTTGTAGGTGTTCTCGGTAGCAGCCTTGCCGGCCTTGTTGGCCAGGGCAGTGCGGCCCTCGGTGGTCGTCTCGGCCAGCATGGCGGCGTCAACTTCCTTGTTCTGCTCGATGAGCTCGTTCTGGAGCGCATCGAGGTAGGCGCGGACGCTGATACCAAGGGTGTCAGGGTTCTCAAAGCAGAGCGAGCTGATGTCCATGAGGACGTAGTTGATTGAGTTCTCGGGCTCTTCGTTGTACACGACGTCAGTCTGTTTGCAGTGATCGAAGGAGACGGTCTGATCGCTGAAGTACGGGCTGACCTCAGTTATCAGAGCGGAGTACAACGGGATGGCGACGGAGTACGCGGCGCGGGAGAGCATTTCCCACTGGATGGTAGCGACTTCGGGGTCATACCCGCGACGAATCTGGAAGAGGTTGATCTCGGTGTTGCGCTCGCTGCCGATGCAATAAACACCATCAGTGTTCGCGTTGAGGCCAGGGACGTTCTCGCCGCGGTTGCCAAAGGCACGAATCAGCTCAAAGGTGCTCCAGCCAGACTTGCCAGGCCTGAAGAACAGGGGCTGGATTTCGCTGACCATGGCTCCCTTTTGGTCAGGTTGTCCATCCTTCTTTACTGTGATAATGTCGTAATCTGTGCCTTCGGTCAGCTGACTACCAAAATAATCGCGGCCTTGCACATAGCGGGACCACTGGTTTACGCCGGAATCGGCGAGGCTTTCGCCATACGTTTGGGCGACATCGAATTTGCCGTCAGCGGAGTATTTGGCGAAGCCCTTCTCCACGGGCATGGACTCGATGTCCTCGGAGTGTAGGCAGTTCTCGGGGTCATCAAGGTCGACATCGTAGTTGAGGCTCCCGATATTAGGGTTGAGCGACGCGACGTCGTCAGCGAGCTTCATGGCGATCCACTGATGGGCGGAAAGTGTGGCGAACAGCCAGGTCTCGTTGTTGTCGGCGATGATGATCTGGTCGTTGGTTCAGACGCCTTGATCATCGATCAGTCTGCCGAGAAGCTCGACGCCCTCGCGGGCCGTGGCGCTCTCGCCCAGGATGATGCTGCCGTAACTGTACTCGCCCAGACCCACTTCCTCATCGATGAGGTCTGCTGCAGCGGCCTCCTCGTTATAGGAGGTGCTTAGCGTGGCGGAGCAGGAGACGCCCTTCTCGTTGATGCCGGCCTCGGAGTAGGCGTCGGTGCGACCCATCCAGTTGGAGGGGTGGTCGCGTACATAGCTGTAGCGATAGGTAGGCTTGTTCGAAGTGTATTCAAAAGCAGATTCAATCGAGCTGTACTTAAAGCCAGGTTCGTGGGCAGGTTCGATGCCGTAGTGCTTAAGATAGCGCTTGCCAAAGTCCTCGGCGCGGCCGTAGTACGTGTTGCCGTCCGCCGTGAGCTTGCCGCCCATGTAGATCTGCGTGCAGGCGAGCGCAGACGTCGGCATGGACATGATGGTTGCAGCTCCAAAGGCGAGGCCTATGCCAAGCTTTTTGAGCGCGTTGACGGGGTGAGTTTTCCTCATTTTCCCTCCCAGCGTGCGAAAGCTCTCCGTTGCCAGAGAGCTTCAGCCAATAAAGACACCCCATTAGCGTAACGAACTGGAAACAATATTCATCTATGAAAGAAACTTACTCGATAAGCGTAATGAAATATGCGATGAGTGGTTAATTATACTCGGTTTGTAGCTTTACTTTAATAAAGACGTCCTGCAATTACATTACCTGAATAAAGCGCCTTGCACGGGGCGCAAAGAAAATCCCCCGCTGTTTGGCAAATGCATAAACAGCAGGGGAGACGATAATTGGATGAATATCATACCAATGTGGAATTACTTCTTCCGGCGGTGGATCACGTTGATCGCATAGCCGACGAGCATGGCCAAAACGATGATGATAAAGCCGAGCAGGGGATTGTCGTTCATAGGGTCCTCCTATTTTCCGAGCGGGGAGAATTCGTCGACGATGAGGTCGAGGCATTGCGGAAGCGCGCGGGCTCCAAAGACGCCCGAATTGCTGGAGATAATCTCGCCATCGAACTGCATGCCCAGCGACGGGGTGCAGGTGATCTTGGCTTCCTTGGTCTGGATGATCTTGAACTGCGGGCGGCCGAGTACCTTGCCGGCGGGGTCGAGTGCGGCGGTGATCACAGTCGGTAGAAGCTGCACAGTTTTTACGGGTTCGATGACCGCAATGTCGACCATGCCATCGTTCATACGGCAGTCGGGGAACAGGTTGATGTCGTTTTGGATGACCGAGGTGTTGCCGGCCATGCAGCAGATGCCGTCGAGCTCCTCGACAATGCCGTCATGCTCAATCGTAAAGTGCGCCACCGTGGGATTGGGCGTGGCGAGCGCGGAGAGGAAGTAAGCGATCTCGCCGATGTCGTTTTTGGTGGGGGCGGCCTTCATCATGATCTCGGCGTCGAAGCCCGAGCCGGCGATGATGATGAAGCCGTGGCGCTTCTCGTTGCCGTTCTCGTCGAGCCAAAAGAGCTCGCCCATGTCGACTTTGACCGTGCGACCGGCACGGCAGGCCTTGGCGAGCGCCGCCGCCTCGGGGGCATTGCCGATGTTGTTGAAGAACAGGCAGGCCGTACCGGAGGGGAAGACGAGCGTGGGGACACCGCATCCGCGCATCTGGTCGAGCACGTTGGAGACAGTGCCGTCGCCGCCCGAAACGACCACGCGGTCAAACTCGCGCACGTCTGCCACGGCGTCCTCGGGTTCCATGCCATCGCCGATAAAGCGCATCACGACCTCGTCGCCGCCCTGTGCAAGGGCGTGCGTGAATGCGAAGATTTCATCTGAGCTGGGGCCCGATGCCGGGTTGTGGATGATAAGGCAGCGCATACTTACGTTCCCGTTCTGTGACTAACCGAGTATAGTTGTAAGGCAATGCCGATATTCTACCCGTGTTTTTCGGGCCTAACCTTATTCGATGGGTTGATATGTACATTTCCACACATCAGGCTCTACTCGACTTTTGCCAGCGCGCCCGTGAGTTCGACGCGATTGCCGTCGATACCGAGTTTTTGCGCGAGCGCACGTTCCATCCGCGTCTATGTTTGGTTCAGATTGCCACCCCTGCTGAGAGCGTCGCGGTCGATCCCCTGGTAATCGACGACCTATCGCCGCTGGCCGAGCTTATGGCCGACGAGAGCGTGACCAAGGTCTTCCACGCGTGCTCGCAGGATATGGAGGTCATGCTCCATACCGTGGGCGTGCTGCCACGACCGATTTTCGATACGCAGGTCGCCGCCGCCTTTTTGGGCGAGCGCCAGCAGATTTCGTATGGCGCGCTTGTTCAGACGTTCTGCGGCGTATCGCTGCCCAAGACCGAGTCACTGACCGACTGGTCGCGCCGCCCGCTGACCGATAAGCAGATTGAGTATGCGATCGATGACGTCAAGTACCTGATCGTCGCCTATACCGAGATGATGAGCCGCCTGCGCGAGCTGGGCCGTGTGGACTGGGTGCTCGACGAGCTGCGCCCGCTGGCTGACGAGTCGCACTATCGCGCCGATCGCCACGAGGCGTTCCGCAAGGTCAAGCGCATCAATTCGTGCAGCCGTCATCAGCTGGGTATCGCGCGCGAGCTCGCCGCCTGGCGCGAGGACCGCGCCGAGCGGCGCAACATCCCACGCAAGTGGGTCATGTCCGACGACACGCTGCTAGCGCTCGTTAAGCGCAATCCCGTGCGCGTTGAGGAGTTCCGTAGCATTCGCGGTACCGATCAATTGGGGGAGCGCGACGTGGACGGTGCGCTCATGGCCATCAAGCGCGGTGCGAGCTGTCCGCACGATCGCCTGCCGCTCTTGGTGCGCGGACATCGTCAGATTTCGCCGGAGCTGGAGAGCGTGACTGACCTTATGTATGCGCTTATCCGCCTGGTTGCCGAGCGCTCAGGCGTTGCGACCTCGGTCATTGCCTCGCGCGATGACCTGGCCGACTACATTGAGCATCCCGAGCAGAGCCGCCTGCGCGAAGGTTGGCGCTTTGAGCTTGTGGGCTCGCGCCTGGACGATCTGCTTTCCGGCAATATGGGGTTGACGGTGAAGGACGGCAAAATCGAGCTCCTGTAGGGAAGCCTAGCCGGTTGAGTGGGTAAAATGCCTCCAACGTGTAACTCGACTCGGAGGAATTCG
>DBGBJN010000234.1:0-2040 GCA_048449885.1 Collinsella sp. | reverse complement strand
AGGCCGTCGGTCACGATCTTGAGCGTCAGCGCGCGCATATAGGAGCTGCCGAGCTTGGCCTTGGTCTGGCCCTCAAACTGCGGATCGGGCAGCTTGACCGAGATAACGGCCGAAAGGCCCTCGCGCACATCGTCGCCGGTCAGATTGGCGTCTTTTTCCTTGAGCAGGTTCTGCTTGCGCGCATAGTCGTTGATCACGCGGGTGAGCGCGGTGCGGAAGCCCTCAAGGTGCATGCCGCCCTCGGGGGTGTAGATGTCGTTGGCAAACGACATGACGTTCTCGCCGTAGCCGCTATTCCACTGCAGGGAAACCTCAACCTCGCCCATCTTGGCCACAGGTGCGTCCGGGTCCGATTTGCCCTCGATGTAGATAGGCTCCTTAAAGGCCTCGGGGACGTCCTTGCCCTCGTTAAGGAACTTGACGAAGTCGATGATGCCGCCCTCGTAGCAAAACTCCTCCACGTGGGGAGTAGACTCGCGCTCGTCAGTCAGCACGATTTTGAGGTTCTTATTGAGGAACGCCGTCTCCTGCAGACGGTTGTGCAGCGTATCGAAATCGTAAATGCAGGTCTCGAAGATCTCGTCGTCGGGCCAGAAGGTGACGGTGGTGCCCGTCGAATCCGAGGTGCCCACGACCTCCATCTTCTTAACGGTCTTGCCGCGCGAGAACTCCATCTCGTAGGTGTTGCCGTCGCGACGAACCTGAACGACCACGCGCTTGGACAGTGCGTTGACGACGGAGATGCCAACGCCGTGCAGGCCGCCCGAGACCTTATAGGCCGAATTATCGAACTTACCGCCGGCGTGCAAAATCGTCATGACGACCTCGAGCGTCGGGATCTTTTTAACAGGGTGCTCGTCGACGGGGATGCCGCGCCCGTTGTCGACGACCGTGATGGAGTTGTCGGCGTGGACCGTCACCTGGATCTCGGTGCAGAAACCGGCCATGGCCTCGTCGACGGAGTTGTCAACGATCTCCCACACCAGGTGATGCAGACCGCTGGCGCTCGTCGAGCCGATATACATGCCCGGGCGCTTACGAACGGCCTCGAGACCTTCGAGAATCTTAATCTCGCCGCCATCGTAATCGTTTTCGTTTGCCACACGTCCTCCTTCAGTCAAGAAAATGTGTACAGCCTTACTAGTTTATCGTAAAAAAATACCCTCGGGAACGAGGGTATTTGGCTCTACAAGGCCACCAGATGCGATTTAAGGCTCTTTTTTGCTTTGCACGCCCTTGGCCCACTCGGCACTGGCTCTCATGGCGTTCTCGAGGGCCTCGCGCAGTTTTTGGTCTTCGATGGGCGCCACTTGGCGCTCAATCTCGGTGCGCTCGGCATCGCTGAGGTCGGCGTGTGGGGCCGGCGGGCGCTCGGTCGCCGCTGGGCGAAGGCGCTCCTTGGCGGCGGGCGGCGTGTGACCGGGCGCGGTGGTTTTGAACACCAGGCCATCCACATGCGCACCGGCGCGCTCCATGCGCGCGCGGATGATCTCGCGCAACAACGTCATTTCCTGCGTCCACGAGGGCGAGTCGAGATATACCAGCAGCTCATTGGACTCGGGCAGGTAGCGCAGGCCCGTCACATGCCGCCCCTCGCGCGTGCCCGAGCACACCGCGTTCCACGCGCGATAGACCGCGCGCGACTCCTCGGCGGCCTCCATCTGCGCACGGCGCTCAGGGGTCGCAGCCGCCAGGATGCGCTGGCGCTCTGCGTTCAAAAAGCCACTGAAGGCGACCGTTTCGCTCTCGCGCTCGTAATTAGCACGTCTCACCCATGCTCACCACCTTGGCTCGATCAAGCAGGTCATCGGTAAAGTACCCCAGGTTGGTCGTGGTTATGACCGTCTGGATATCATCGCCGATCAGCCGCAGGAAAGCACCGCGGCGTTCGCCGTCGAGTTCGCTCATCACGTCGTCCAAAAGCAGCAGTGGGGCGGTGCCCAGGACATCGCGAGCCACGGCCACCTCCGCCACCTTCCAGGCCAGAACCAACGTTCGCTGCTGACCTTGGCTGGCAAATGAACGGGCGGAGCGACCCGC
>DBGBJN010000233.1:0-4505 GCA_048449885.1 Collinsella sp. | reverse complement strand
GGATATGGCATCATCAAGCCCCGCATCGAAACACTTGACGAGTAAAATACGTTAACTTGCATGAGTTAACGGTTGGCGGCCATCCCATGCGGGTGGCCGCCTTTTTACGTAAGGAGTCGCTTTGATGGACAAGGCCGCATCCGCCGGTCATTCGAACCGTTGCCGCATCGTCGTCGATACCTGCTGCGACTTTAGCCCCGAGGTCGCCGCGAACCTCGATGTCGATATCCTGGGTTTCCCTTTCATTATCGATGACGAGGAGCGCACAGACGACATCTGGTCGAGCATGAGCCCTAAGGAGTTCTACGACCGCATGCGCGCCGGTGCCCGCGTGTCCACCTCGGCTGTGTCGCTCGGTCGCTATATCGAGTTTTTTACCGAGTGCGCCAAAGAGGGCACGCCCACGGTCTACCTGTGCTTTACCTCGGCGCTGTCGTCGAGCTACAACTCCGCGTGCCAGGCGGCAGATGTCGTGCGCGCCGAGTATCCCAACTTTGAGCTCTACGTGGTCGACAACGCTCTGCCCTGCGCGACCGGTGCGCTCTTGGCGCTCGAGGCCGTGCGCCAGCGTTCGGCGGGACTGACCGCCAAGCAGCTGGTCGATTGGGCAAACGAGGCAAAGACCTACGTGCACGGCTACTTTACGCTCGAGAGCTTCGACGCACTGGCTGCCGGCGGCCGCATTCCTCCCGCGGCGGCGCAGCTCACGGCAAAGCTCGACGTCAAGCCCGAGCTCTCCTACGACCTGGCCGGCTCGCTGTCGCTGATCGGCGTCAACCGCGGCCGCAAGAAGGCGCTCAAGTCCATCCTCAAGTCGTTCCGCGAGAACTACGTGCCCGATCGCACCATGCCCATCGCCATCATGACGGCCGATGCCGAAAAGGATGGTGACTGGCTCGAAGCCGCCATCCGCAAGGAGGAGGGTTGCGCCGACGTCACGATCATTCGCGGCTCCGTGGGTCCCACCATCGGCTCGCACGTGGGCCCCGGCATGGTGGGCTGCGCGTTTTGGGGTAAGAACCGCGCCGACAAGGCGTCGCTTTCCGACCGTATCGCCCGCCGCGTGCGCGGTCAGTAGGCAAGCGCTGCGTCCGTAATCGCCCTCGACTCACAGCCCAAACGCTGGCACCGAGTATTCAACCTGGTAACAACACCCAACCCAAAAGGAAAGGTTTCATGGCAAACAAGCTCTCCGTCGCATTCATCGGCACCGGAATTATGGGTGCCCCCATCGCCGGCCACATTCTGGACGCTGGCTATCCCGTCACGGTCAACAACCGCACCAAGTCCAAGGCTGCAGCGCTCGTTGAGCGCGGTGCCGTCTGGGCCGATACGCCGGCAGATGCCGCGGCGAACGCCGACGTCGTCTTTACCATGGTGGGCTATCCCTCCGAGGTCGAGGAGCTCTACCTGGCGGGCGACGGCCTGCTCGCGTGCACTAAGCCCGGCGCGGTCCTGATCGACCTCACCACGAGCTCGCCCGAGCTGGCGCGCGACATTGCCGAGGCCGCCCAGGTCTCCGGCCGCATGGCGTTTGACTGCCCCGTCACCGGCGGCGAGTCGGGTGCTATCGCCGGCACGCTTACGGCTATCGTGGGCGCTACCGAGAACGACATTGCCCCGGTCCGCGATATCCTTTCCACCTTTGCGGCAACCATCTGCTGCTTCGACGGCGCCGGCAAGGGCCAGGCTGCCAAGCTCGCCAACCAGGTGTCGCTGGGCGCCTGCATGGTCGGCATGGCCGATGCGCTGGCGTTTGCCGAGCTGAGCGGCCTCGATCTGGAGAAGACCCGTCAGATGATTCTGGGCGGTACCGGCAAGTCCGGCGCCATGGAGAGTCTGGCGCCCAAGGCGCTCGACGGCGATTACAAGCCCGGCTTTATGGTCGAGCACTTCATCAAGGACCTGCGCTTGGCGCTCGCCTATGCCGACGACCGCGAGCTTGCGCTGCCCGGCGCCGACGTGGCCTTTACGCTCTACGACATGCTCGATGCCATCGGTGGCGCCAAGCTGGGCACCCAGGCCATCACGGTGCTCTACAAGGAGGAGGCCGACGCCATCGCCGCCGGTCTTGACTGGTCGCAGTATCGTCCCGAGGAGCATGGTGCTCACGAGGAAGGCTGCGGTTGCGGCGAACATGGCGACGACCACGAGTGCGGTTGTGGCCACCACCATGGCGAGGACCACGAGTGCTGCGGCGGCCACGGCCATGACGACGGCCACGAGTGCTGCTGCGGCCACCATCACGGGGAGTAGCGCCCATGAGCTGGACGTTCGTGGTGCTTGCGCTGGTGCTCTTTCTCTTTGCGATCTACATCGGCTTTTTGTGCGGCCAGTGGGCGTGCGAAAAGCGCGTCATCACCAAGCGTGACTACTGGATTGCCAACTTTGCGGGTGCGGCGGCAGTCGTCCTGCTGACCTGGGTGTTCTCGCTGTTCCCGCTGGTGCAGTTTGCGCCGATCGGCTGGCTCGGCGGCTTTATCGCCGGCCTTAAGATGAGCTTTGGCGAGTCCGTCGGTCCGTGGCGCAAGCACGACGAGGTCTTTAACGTCAACAAGGCCCATCGCGCCGCCGCCGACGCGGGCGACGCCGAGGAGCGCCGCCGTGCGCGTCGCAATGGCGCGGCCGACCGACAGCTCATCTCGGTCACCGATGACAGCAAGGGTGCTGGCAAGCACGCTAAGAAATAGTAAAAAGAGGTAACTATGGCAGAAAACAAAGACGAACAGCTCACCGACGAGGAGCTGGCACAGCTTCAGCTGGCAGAGGAGAACGAGAATGCCGTCGACCGCCTGGTCCAGGAGCTCGGCTGCCCCACGCGCCGTATCCGCCAGTTTGCCGCCCGCGTGCTGCACCTGCTTGCCGAGCGCGATCCGCAGCGCGTCGTGCCCTGCGTGCCCGCGCTGATCGAGGCGCTCGACCGCCCCGAGGCTCAGACCCGCTGGGAGGCTCTCGATGCCCTGGCGGCGCTCGCCACCACCTGCCCCGAGCAGCTGGGCGATGCCTTTGAGGGCGCCGAGACCGCGCTGTTCGATGAGATTTCGTCCACGCTGCGCTATGCCGCCTTCCGCCTGCTGTGCGTGTGGGGTGCCACGAGCGTCGAGCGTTCGCGCGAGGCTTGGCCCATCCTGGACGAGGCCATCCAGTGCTACCACGGCGACCTCGAGTATCGCGACATGCTCGGTTGCCTGTACGAGTTTGGCCGGGGCGAGATTGACGCCGAGGTCGCCGAGAAGCTCGCGCTGCGCCTTAAGTTCGATGCCGAGAACGGCAAGGGTAGCTATCTCAAGGCCCGTTCGAGCGAGATTTGCGAAATGCTTGTTAAACGTTTTGGCCTGGATCTCTCCAAAAAGAAGAAGCGTGCTAGCGTTAAAAAATCTGACGACGCCGAAGACGAGGAGTAACAGATTATGGCGCACGATGTAGTCCTGATTCCCGGTGACGGTATCGGTCCCGAGATTACGCAGGCCATGCGCCGCGTGGTCGAGGCCACCGGTGTCCAGATCAACTGGAATGTCCAGGAGGCCGGCGCCGGCGTCATGGACGAGTTTGGCACGCCGCTGCCCCAGCACGTGCTCGACGCGGTCGCCGAGACCAAGGTTGCCATCAAGGGTCCCATCACCACGCCGGTCGGCACGGGTTTCCGCAGCGTTAACGTCGCCCTGCGCAAGCACTTCGACCTGTATGCCTGCGTGCGCCCCTGTCTGTCGCAGCCGGGCGACGGCTCGCGCTTCCGCGACGTCGACCTGGTCATCGTGCGCGAGAACACCGAGGACCTCTACGCCGGCATCGAGTTCGATGAGGGTGCAGCCGAGGTCGAGGAGCTCTCGCAGCTTGTCGAGCGCTCGGGTCAGAAGACCTTCGCCGCCGATTCCGCCATCTCAATCAAGCCCATCTCCATCGCCAAGAGCCGCCGTATTGTGGAGTATGCCTTTGAGTATGCCCGCCGCTGCGGCCGCAAAAAGGTGACGGCCGTGCATAAGGCCAACATCATGAAGGCGACCGACGGCCTGTTCCTGCGCGTTGCGCGCGAGGTGGCTGCCAACTATCCCGATATCGAGTTCAACGACAAGATTGTCGACGCCACCTGCATGGGCCTGGTCCAAAACCCCAACGACTTCGATGTCCTGGTGCTGCCCAACCTGTACGGCGACATCGTGAGCGACCTGTGCGCCGGCCTGGTAGGTGGCCTGGGTATGGCCCCCGGCTCCAACATCGGTGCCGACTGCGCCATCTTCGAGGCAACGCATGGCTCCGCGCCCGATATCGCTGGCCAGGATATCGCTAACCCCACGGCCGAGATTCTGTCTGCGGCTATGATGCTCGATCACCTGGGCGAGAACGACGCGGCCAATCGCATTCGTGCCGCCGTTTCTGCCACGCTCGACGAGGGTGAGCAGGTTACCGGCGACGTTCGTCGTGCCCAGACCGGCTCCGTTGAGGGCGCTGTGGGCACGCAGGCCTTTGCCGATGCCGTTATCGCGCACCTGGCCTAAGGCATGCAG
>DBGBJN010000232.1:0-14715 GCA_048449885.1 Collinsella sp. | reverse complement strand
GTCGGTCTTCGCCTCGGGCGCGCTCAGCGAGATCAACGCCTTTGCGATTGGCGCCTCGCTGCTCGACCCCCGTGCGCAAATTATCCTGACTTGGGGCGATGTGCCCGCCGGAGGCCTTGCCGAGGCCATGTGCCGCGAAGGCGTGAGCGTCATGACCGGCGCCGATATGTCAAAGTCGCTGGAAGATCCCACCGCCTACGGGCTTCACCGCTTGGTCGATGGCAAGGTCACCGGCATCGCCATGCCCGTCTGGAACTGGGGGCGCTACTACGAGCTTATCGTGAAAAGCCTTCTTCACGGCACGTGGGACGAGACCAGCGACGACAACCAAGTGCGCGCTGTCAACTACTGGTATGGCATGAGCTCCGGCGTTATCGACATCCGTTACGCTCCGGGCCTACCCTACCAAACGCGCAAACTCGTGCAGTTGCTCCGCAACGGCATTGTTGAGGGATCCATCAACCCCTTTGGCGGCGAGCTCCACAGCCAGAACGGCGTGGTACAGATCGAAGGCTTCCCTCCGCTGCCGAGCACGCAGATTGTCGAGATGAATTGGCTGGCGGACAACGTGGTAGGCACCATTCCGCAGCTCGACGATGAGCCGAAAGTCCACGCCCTATGAAAATCCTTGCCATAGCCGATACCGAAGAACGATGCCTATGGGAGTGCTTTCGCAAGGAGCGTTTTGAAGGTGTCGACCTGATTTTGTCCGCTGGCGATCTGGACCCGGATTATCTTGAGTTTTTGGTCACGGTCATCAACAAACCGCTCATCTACGTGCGCGGCAATCACGATGACCGCTACGCACGTCATGCACCGGGCGGCTGTATCTGCGTCGAAGACACCGTGTACGTGTATCGAGGCGTCCGCATTGCGGGGCTTGGCGGCTCCATGCGCTACCGAGATGGCGCCAACATGTACACCGAGCGCGAGATGGCCAAGCGCGTGCGCAAGCTGTCACACAAAGTGAAGATGGTCGGCGGCTGCGACATCCTGCTGACCCATGCGCCCGCCGCCGGCATGGGCGATCTGGATGATCTGCCACATCGAGGATTCGAATGCTTTAACACAGCGCTTGAGTCTTGGAGACCCGACTACATGGTGCACGGGCATGTGCACCAGAGCTACGGTCCCGATTTTCAGCGCGAGCGGCAACACGCGTGCGGGACGACGATTATCAACGCCTGCGGCTATACGCAGTTTGAGCTCGACGAAGCGCGCTACCCCATCCGTGGCTGGCAGGCAGCCTGGCTCAACTCGCAAACCATGCGCCGCGAGCTCAAACGCCACGAAGCCATCGAGCCCTCAACGGCCAGAACACCCTGGTAACCACCACAAAGAGGACACTGTCCCCTTTGTGGTGCTTTTGACGCGATAGCAAGAAACCCGGTCCTGCACGAGACAGAACCGGGTTTCTTTAGCAATGCTTGCTTTGCTCAGGCAGTAACTAGCAGTTACTCAGCCAGGAAGTCACGCTGGACAGCGGGATCGACCTTGACGCCAGGGCCCATGGTGGAAGACACGGAGATGGACTTGACATACTTGCCCTTAGCAGAAGAGGGCTTGACGCGCAGAATCTCGGTGTACAGGGCAGCGTAGTTCTCGACGAGCTGCTGCTCAGAGAAGGACTTCTTGCCCAGGGGCACGTGGCAGATGCCGTAGCGGTCGGCGCGGTACTCAACGCGGCCAGCCTTGAGCTCGGAGACCATCTTGGCGACGTCCATGGTCACGGTGCCGAGCTTGGGGTTCGGCATGAGGCCACGGGGACCAAGGATCTTACCGATGCGGCCAACCTTGGCCATCATGTTCGGCGTAGCGATAGCGGCGTCGAAGTTGATCTCGCCCTTCTGAATCTGGGCGACGAGCTCGTCGGAACCGATGATGTCGGCGCCGGCAGCCTCAGCCTCACGGGCCTTCTCGCCCTCGGCGAAGACGGCAACACGAACGGTCTTGCCGGTGCCGTGGGGCAGGGAGATGGAACCACGGATGTTCTGGTCAGCCTTACGAGTATCGATGCCCAGACGGAAGTGAGCCTCGACGGTCTCGTCGAACTTGGCGGTGTCGAGCTCCTTGATGAGCTTGGCAGCCTGAAGGGGGGTGTAGAGCGTGGCGCGGTCGATCTTCTCGGCAGCGGCGTTATAGCTCTTACCATGCTTAGCCATGTGCATTACCTCCTGTGGTTAAACGGGCGTGAGCCCTCCCACATCGTATCGTGTGCCCTATTGCACACATTTAACGGGCGCCCCGGTCGGAGCACCCGCCGTTACCATAAGAAATCGCTACTCAGCGATGGTGACGCCCATGGAACGGGCGGTACCGGCGATGATCTTCTTGGCGGCGTCAATGTCGTTGGCATTGAGGTCCGGCATCTTGATCTCGGCGATCTTGGTGAGCTGCTCCTGGGAGAGCTGACCAACCTTGTCAGCCTGGGGCTTAGCGGAACCAGACTTGAGGTTCAGCTCCTTCTTGATAAGGTGAGCCGCCGGCGGGGTCTTGGTGATGAAGGAGAAGGACTTGTCCTCGTAGACAGAGATCTCAACGGGGATGATGTCACCCTTCTTGTCCTGCGTCTCGGCGTTAAAGGCCTGGCAGAACTGCATGATGTTCACGCCAGCAGCGCCCAGGGCGGGGCCGACGGGAGGAGCGGGGTTTGCTGCACCAGCAGGAATCTGGAGCTTAATGACGTTGGCAACCTTCTTCTCAGCCATGGTCATTCCTTTCGAATCACGAGTGTGAAGTACTTGCTATATCGTAAGCACGCACGTGTTAGAAGCACTCCTGAGATGAGCAGTCACAGAAGAAGCACGCTCGCGCGAACGGACGAAAACTTAAGCGATGACAGCGACCTGGTTAAAGTCGAGCTCGACCGGCGTCTCGCGGCCAAAGATCATCAGCGTGACCTTGAGCTTGCCAGCCTCGGTGTTAACCTCGGAGACCTTGCCATCAAAGTCGGTAAGCGGGCCATCGGTGACGCGGACGGACGTACCGACCTCAATATCAACCGAGGTGCGCTTGGGCGAATCGCCCTTACCGGGACGACGAGTCATCTTGTTGTACTCGTCGCGGGAAAGCGGAGCGGGCTTGCCGTTGCCGCCTAGGAAACCGGTGACGCCAGGCGTGTTACGAACACACGTCCAAGCATCGTCATCCATCTCCATGCGGACCAGGACATAACCCGGGAAGATCTTGGAATCCTTGGTCTCACGCTTGCCACCCTCTTTAATCTCGGTGACGCGCTCCATAGGAATCTCGATATCAAAGATACGGTCCTGCATGCCCATAGTCTCGATGCGATGCTCGAGATCGGACTTAACGCGGTTCTCGTATCCAGAGTAAGTGTGAACGACGTACCAACGCTTAGACATGGTTTAGCCCCTCAATCCAGAGAACAGAGCAAGAGCCTCGCCAAAGCCAGCATCGAGCAGAGCGATGACGACGCCGACGACGATCAGAGAAGCGCAAACAACAACCGAGTAGTTCACGAGCTCCTTCTTATCGGGCCACGTGACACGCTTCATCTCGGACTTGACCGAAGCGAAATACTTCTTGGTGCGGGCGAAGAAACCAGGCTTCTCGTTCTTCTTGGACTTCGCAGCCTTCTCGTTCTTCTTGGCAACGGCCTTCTTGGCCTCAACCTTGGAGTTGGCGGCAGCTTTGTTGGCAGGTGCCGGCTGCTGAGCCTTCTTCTTGTTCTTCTTGTTGGCCATTTGGGTTACCTCCGCGCAATGCGCTTATACATGAGTAAACCGTAAGCCCCCAAGTGGGAGCTTACGGAATAATGACTGGCACGCCAGGA
Organism: Collinsella sp.; assembly: GCA_048449885.1. GTDB lineage: Bacteria > Actinomycetota > Coriobacteriia > Coriobacteriales > Coriobacteriaceae > Collinsella. The sequence continues at coordinate 10,919 of DBGBJN010000232.1, read as the reverse complement.
AGGACTCGAACCCTCAACACTCGGTTTTGGAGACCGATGCTCTACCAATTGAACTACTGGCGTATGTGACTAGAGACTAGCGAGTCTCTTTGTGCAGCGTGTGGTGACGGCACCAGGGGCAATACTTCTTGATCTCCATACGATCAGGCATGGTCGACTTGTTCTTGGTGGTCGTATAGTTGCGGCGCTTGCACTCAGTGCACGCAAGAGTAACTAGAGTACGCATGTATCCTGAACCTTTCATTTCCGCCCCGTACGGGCACGAGTTGTTACTTTATCAGCTCCACGTAAGTGCTGTCAATGAAAACCTCGAGTCAATTGGTTCTCGGTGGATCCATTCATATTTGGAACACATCAATGAAGCCATCGAGAGCTAATCGACGGTGCATCCAGGACCATTATCGATCCTCTCGACACCAGCAACGGCTCAATATCCATTGCAGAAAAGAACCCGGCACCCATATAAGTGCCGGGTTCTCTAAGTCAGCTATATCAAAGAGCTAATTTACTCAATGATCGTGGAGACGATGCCCGAACCGACGGTGTGGCCACCCTCGCGGATAGCGAAGCGCAGGCCCTCCTCCATGGCGATCGGGTGGATGAGGTCGCCCTCGATGGTGATGTGGTCACCAGGCATAGCCATCTCGGTGCCCTCGGGGAGCTTGACCGTACCGGTAACGTCGGTGGTACGGAAGTAGAACTGAGGACGATAACCATCGAAGAACGGGGTGTGACGGCCGCCCTCCTCCTTGGTCAGAACGTAGATCTCGCCGGTGAACTTGGTGTGCGGGGTAACCGAACCGGGCTTGCAGAGAACCTGGCCGCGCTCGATGTCCTCGCGCTTGATGCCGCGGAGCAGCAGACCGACGTTGTCGCCAGCCTCGCAGAAGTCCATGGACTTACGGAACATCTCGATACCGGTAACGACGGTGTTCTGGGTATCCTTGATGCCGACGATCTCGACGGGCTCGTTGAGCTTGAGCTCACCGCGCTCGACACGGCCGGTAGCAACGGTACCACGGCCGGAGATGGTCATAACGTCCTCAACGGCCATCAGGAACGGGAGGTCGTTGTTACGAGCAGGCGTCGGGATGTACTCGTCGACGGCCTTCATGAGCTCGCGAATGGCGTCCATCCACTTGGCGTCGCCCTCGAGAGCGCCCAGAGCGGAACCACGGATGACGGGGATGTCATCGCCGGGGAAATCGTACTCGGAGAGGAGCTCACGGGTCTCCATCTCGACGAGGTCGATGAGCTCGTCATCGTCGACCATGTCGCACTTGTTCAGGAAGACGACGATGTAGGGAACGCCGACCTGACGGGCGAGCAGGATGTGCTCGCGGGTCTGAGCCATGGGGCCGTCGGTAGCGGCGATGACCAGGATAGCGCCGTCCATCTGAGCAGCACCGGAGATCATGTTCTTGACGTAGTCAGCGTGGCCCGGGCAGTCAACGTGAGCGTAGTGACGGGCAGCGGTCTCGTACTCAACGTGGGAGACGGAAATCGTAATGCCGCGCTCGCGCTCCTCGGGAGCCTTGTCGATGTTCTCGAACGCAGTGAAGTCAGCCTTGCAGCCCTCGGTCTCGGAGAGAACCTTGGTGATGGCAGCGGTCAGCGTGGTCTTGCCGTGGTCGACGTGACCAATGGTGCCGATGTTAACATGCGGCTTAGTGCGCTCAAACTTCTCTTTGGCCATAAAGCCCTCCTCTTAACAGGTCGTCCCCGGACGGGACTTTGCCTTTATACCATAGTGGCCTCTCAACATACTATTGAGAAGCCACCGTGTTACCTATGGTAGCGGTGACTGGATTCGAACCAGTGACGCCACGGGTATGAACCGTGTGCTCTAACCAACTGAGCTACACCGCCGGATGGAGCCTGCAACCAGACTTGAACTGGTGACCTCTTCGTTACCAACGAAGTGCTCTACCGACTGAGCTATACAGGCACTTGACGGGTGGGAGCTATAGGATTCGAACCTATGTAGGCAGAGCCAACGGGTTTACAGCCCGTCCCCATTAACCACTCGGGCAAACTCCCAATCGTTCAAGTATCCGCAGGTCCTTTGGTCTTTTGGACCGCCGCCCCCGCGAACGAAGAAGATAATACGATGCCACCTTGGGGGCTGTCAACGAAAACCTCTAGATACACGGTGCCGGGCGTATCTATATAGCCGTGACCTGCGGTTTTATTGAGTTTGGATATGAAGGACGGTGGTTTTGGATACTGAGGTGACGTTTCCCAAGGTAACACTTTGCTGTAGTGGAGTACACCTTCAGTATCGAACTTCGATACCAGCTTATTTGCACCTATATATAGGTCGAGATCGGGGCTTCCACGCCACGATCGAGCGTGGATTATCTCCCACTTTTAGCGCGGCTCTAAGGCCAAAGTGGCAGATTATCCACGTTCATTCTCCAGGCGAGAGAACTGTAAAGCCGCAACTACTCGGGCCAGGCCAAAGTAGACCCATAGAGCGGCTCCCCCTTGGTGCAGGGGTAGCGACTCAAGTAACACGACGATAGCAAGTCGAAAAAATAAGTCATGGCGTATTTCGAATAAACGCCGAGTCGGTCAATTCCGTTTCCCGCATTACCAAGACGATATACACGGTCAAAAGACCTCGATTTGTCATCGTTGCTAAACGCAGTAATTAGAATCTTCCTGCCCGAACGGCAATCAAGATACTCACGCGCCTGTGACGCAAATAGCCCGGAGACCGATACGAGAATTATCAATGACTGCGAAGCGTCTCCCATGTTTTTCAATTCCGCGACGTTAGCCCCAGCAACTATGCGAACTATCTTGCCCGCATAAAACATTTCCTGCTGAAATCGTACGAGATTGGCGCTCACATTATTGGTGCACCAGATTTCAACGTTTTTATGGCCATCAATTTCGTCGACAAGATGCTTAATAGCGATATCGGACACGCCGCTTTCAACCTCAGCGAACATCTCGATCATGCGAACGTCGAGCTCTGCCCTGTACTCCTCGTAGCCAAATTCCTCCTCTCGATGGCTTAAGTCGCTTGGAAAGACTGACTGAGTAAATGATTCTTTCAAATCGCTAAGAGACTGGTAGCCCAATCGATTGCAGAAACGACGAACAGCGGAACGAGTCACGAATGCATCGCGGGTTATTGCGGCAACATTGATTTCGCTCGAACGCCTAATGTGAGCGATGAGATATCGAGCGATGGCGGCATCGTTTGACCCAAACTCGCTGTTGATGATGGAGCTAATGCGATTGAGCACATCGAAGTCATTGATATTCACGTGATCCCTCTTTCCGCTCTCCTCGAAATCATGGTTCATTTATTGAATCAAACAGCTTTGGTCGTTCTCCTATGATTCAAATCAGTTGACGTCATCTTAATCATAATTCCGCCACACGTATCCACCGTGTTTTGAGTGATGGAAAGGGGATTCATGGGCAACGTGAACAACATGCCGTTTCTCTGGGGTTCCGCCACGGCGTCTTATCAGTGCGAGGGTGCCTGGAACGAAGACGGCAAAGGCCTTGGTGAGTGGGATTTCTTTAGCCACACAAGCAATAAGAACATCAACCATGTTGACGGTGATGTATCTTGCGACTTCTACCATCGCTATGAAGAAGATATCCGCATGATGAAAGAAGGCGGACAAAACACCTATCGCTTCTCTCTTTCATGGAGTCGAATCATCCCCACGGGTATCGGCGAAGTGAATGAAGAGGGTATCGATTTTTATAATCGGGTCATTGATTGCTGCCTCGAAAATGGCATAGAGCCCAACGTTACGCTGTTCCATTACGATCTGCCATTCACGCTTGCTTGCAAAGGCGGATGGCTGAACAACGACATGGCAGAGTGGTTCTGCAAATACGCCAAGATTTGCTTTGAGCGCTTTGGAGACCGCGTCAAAATCTGGGCTACCGTTAACGAGCCGCATTTCTACAGCTACTGCGTAAACATGTTGGGCAACTATCCCCCCAATCGATCGCTCGATGTTCAGTCGTACATGCAGTTTCAGTACAACCTGATGCGCGCAAGCGCACTCGCAGTCCGAGCATATCGTCAAATGGGCTACGATGGCATCATCGGCGCCGTCCACGATGGCGGCGTTGTCGAACTCGACCCGGCAACCGAGCACCCTGATGACGTATTTCGATACGCAGACTTTTTCGCCAATCGCATGATTCTGGCACCAGCGCTTCAGGGTCAACTGCCGCCAGAAATGGACGAAATCCTTGAAAAACTTGGCGTCTCGCTCTATCGATCCCCAAATGACGTAAAAGAATTCAGAGACGGTAAAGTCGATTTTATTGGACTCAACGTGTATTGCCGAGAGTATGTAACCGACTGGCACGGTGGAGAGCTTGCCGTTTCGGCGAACAATAAGGGCAGTTCGAGCAAAAGGGTCGAAGGAAAATGCATTGCGCCCTTGTTTGAAAGCGCCCGCGACAGCAATGTTCCCCGCAATAAATGGGGCCGCGAAATACTCCCAAGTTGCATGTATTCAACCATCATGGATGTCCACGAGCGCTATGACGCGCCCCGCATCTTTATTACGGAAAACGGACATGGCGCCTATGAGCAACCAGACACAGACGGAATGATCCACGATGATGACCGCATCGAGCTTCTGGGCCAGTTCATCGAGCACATGATGAGGGCTAAGCGCGACGGCGCGCGCGTTGAGGGTTACTACCTCTGGTCGACGATGGATCTGTATAGCTGGATCAACGGCTACGAAAAACGATACGGACTTGTCCATATCGACTTCGAGAACAATCTGGAGCGCACCCCCAAAAAGAGCTGGTATTGGTACCGAGACCTTATCTCGAAGTATCAGGAGCAGGAAGGTTAGGAGAAAGAGATGAAATATCAGGCAATGTCCGAAACAGTCCTAAAGGCTGTTGGCGGCAAAGAGAACATTACATCGGTAACTCATTGTGCGACACGCCTTCGCATCGACGCACGAGACACCTCGATCATCGATCTCCAGCTCGCCAAATCGGCCGATCAGGCGCTCGGGGCAGTAGTCAGCGGTGGCCAGCTTCAGGTGATCATCGGCCCAAACGTCACCGAGGCTTACAACGACTTCCTCGACTTCGCGGGAATCGAAGTCGGCGGTGGCACGGTTGCCGACGATGCCCAAACCGCCAAAGACCTTGCAGAAGGCATTAAAAGCGGTAACACCGCCATGGGCTTGATTGAGAAATTCGGGAACGTCTCTGCACAGGTATTCATGCCCATCGTCCCGGCGCTCATCGTTGGCGGACTCATTCTTTCGATCAAGAATCTCCTGGTCAATTATTGCGGATTAAGCACCGATAGCGGAGCCGCCCAGGTCCTGTTGGCGATCTTTAGCGCTTCGTTTAGCTTCTTGCCCGTTTATCTTGGTTATCAGCTCGCAGCCGTCATGAAGATGCAGCCCATCATGGGCGCATTGCTGGGCGCGATCATGATCAGCTCGTCCATTAGCGGTGCCGAGGGTCTCGACTTTCTTGGTATCCCCATCCCGACGAACGACTATTCGAGTACGGTAGTGCCCATCGTACTGGGCGTTGTGTTCATGTACTTTGTCGACCGCAGCCTTCAGAAGATCATTCCCGACGTTACCAAACTGTTCTTGAAGCCGCTGCTCACCATGATCATCGTCGTGCCCGTCGAGCTGATTATCCTTGGCCCCGCCGGCAGCATGATGGGCTACGCGCTGAGTGATGCCGTCACGTGGCTTATGGACAACGTGGCATTTATCGCTACTCCGATCCTGGCAGCCCTTAACCCCTATTTCGTCATGCTCGGTCTCGATAAGGCTTACATCGCAATCGAAGTTACGAGCCTGGCGCAGCTCGGTTGGGCACCCATTATCTTTGGATTCATCTCGAACCTCTGCATTGGCGGCACGAGCCTCGCCCTGGCAACTGCCATGAAGGGAAACAAGGAGAAGAAGGGTATGGTCACCACGGTTGCCGTTACCGCACTCTGTGGCGTAACCGAGCCCGCGTTCTACGGTTGCCTCATCGAGCGTCCCCGCCTGCTTGTCGGCACGGCAATCGGCGCGCTCTGCGCTGGACTCCCTGCAGGCATCTTTGTCCTGAAAGAGTATGTTGCGGGAGCATGCCCCGGCCTTCTTTCGGCACTCATCTTTATCGCTCCCGATGGGTCCATGGGCAACTTCGTGCTGGCATGCGTTGTCGCCATCATCGCCATCGTCGTCTCTTTCATCGCTGCACGCGTAATCATCAAGAAGAACCCCAGCTATATTGAGTAGATGCCCGCTGTTTGCATTGGGGACATCCTCGGCAGACCATTAGCAAGAACCCAAGAAGTCCCTTAGGAGCTCGATTAATCCATTCGGATTCCTGAGGCACAAACGACCCCGATTCCACAATGAAATCGGGGTCGTTGTTTCTAAAGCCGTCGATAGACAATCGGTGTTTACCTTAGCTCCCTATCCAAGTTAATTATCCACGCTCGTTCTCCGGTCGGGAGATTTTCTTCGCTCGCGTGTCCAGAAATCCACGCTCGAGCAGGACATCCAGGTCCGCACCCGCCCTTGTCTCGATCTGTAACAGTAAGAGGCCTATTCCGCTTCTACATGTTACAGATCAAGATATTCCTAAAACACCCTAAGTTTCATCTCAATCTGTAACAGTTAGATGCCAAATATCGGTCTTGGTGTTACAGATTTAGACAAACTGGAGGACGAGACAAACCAAAAACGGGATGGGCGCTAACCCGATGGCGCACCACCTAAATAGAAACGGGCCCTGTCCCATATAGAGACAGAGCCCGAAACTCTCATGGAGCCAGTGACAGGAATCGAACCTGCAACCCACTGATTACAAATCAGTTGCGCTACCGTTGCGCCACACTGGCACACTTGGCGCTTTCACGCGAAGCCAGTTAAGAATAAAGGAATTGCCGACGAGGCGCAACAGGCCCTTCACCCGACCACATCTCAAAACCATTCGTCAGAACGAATAGTTTTAATTACAATTGCTATATATAAAACTATTCGTTCTGACGAAGGGTTTCGCGATGCTTACTACCAAGGAAGCAGCCGAACTGCTCGGCATCACTCCGCGCAGGGTGCAGGAGCTCATAAAAAACGGAGCACTTGAGGCCCGCAAGGCTTCTGGTGTATGGCTCATCGACAAAGACAGCGTCGACACGCGACTCCGCTCCGTGACCAAAACGGGGGGACGTCCCCGCCGCGGCCACGGTAAGAGCGAGATCGCGTTCACCCTCATGAATCGCACGCACGAAGTCGCTCAGCTGGTCTACAGCACATCTCGAAAAGACTTTACCCACATCGGCGCCGACATCGATTACGCCCACGCCCCTATTGGAGTATTTGGCCCTAATAGCCCCATATCGCTCGACTCCTTCCGCATCTGGTGGCGCGGCCGCGGTATCCCGCTCGCACGCATTGGGCTAGCCTCCCTGCTTGCAGAAGCCGCAGTCGATGTTCCCGATGAACTCGTCCAGCGAAATCTTGGCCTCTCCCTATCCGACCAGTATTGGATTAGACCCCAAGATTCCGGTCTCGCCTGGGAGGATATCAACTTCTTCAATAACGCCTTTGATGACGTCTCGCTGTCCATTGCGCCCTTTGCCCCAGAGGGAAAAGCGGCTGCCGCAAAGCCCGATAACACCTCGGACGGCAATCTTCAAAAGTACTGGACGTGCGAGGGCGGGCGTCGAATTCTGCATAAGGCAGGAGCGCACCTGAACCAGGAACCTTATAACGAGCTGGTGGCGACCGCGCTCCACCGTCGCATCCTAAACGCCTGCGATTACGTGCCTTACTCGCTCGAGGGCACGGGCACTTCCGCCCTGAGCATATGCGATGTCTTCTTAACTGATGAAGAAGAGTATGTCCCTGCGTTCTATGTAAACCAGCACGCAAACGCAGATGAACGGCTAACCGACTACGAGCGATATGTAGCAAATTGCGAGGAGCTCGGGGTGGCAGGCGTTAAGGATGCCCTTGACCGCATGATCGTATGCGACGACATCATCGCCAACTACGATCGTCATTGGCGCAACTTCGGCCTCGTGCGAAACGTCAACTCACTGGCCTGCAGACCAGCCCCCATCTTCGATTCGGGCTCATCGCTCTGGTGCAACATATCTCTAGAGGAGCTTAGGGCAGGAGAGCACAGTTTTGCCAGCGCGCAGTTCCATTCAAGTCCCGCGAAACAAATGTTGCTTGTTGAGGATATGAGCTGGTTTGACGGGGGCAAACTCGAAGGTTTTGTCGACGAGGCAATCGAGATTCTGTCTAAAAACGATGCCCTAGCAGCGAGACTGCCTTATCTAAAAGAGGCGCTAACGTGGCGCCTCGAAAGAATGATCGACATCGCTGAATGGAGTTAGCAAGGCAGCATTGCCCCGCCAACTCCCCTACCGTCCGCGCAGGGCCTTGAGCTTGGCCAGGGCATCGGGACTCAGGCGGCTGCCCAGAGTCATCTTAATCTGCGGAGCTTCCTCTGCCTCGTGAACGTCGTTATCGATCTGTTTGATCTCGTCCACCAGCATACGGCTCGAGATGCGCGTGACGCCCTTGCCCATGACAACGGCCTGGATCGTGCCGTCGCTCGATACCACGGAGCACGCGCGGCCTTCCTCACGTGCCTCGATGCAGAGCTTCTGCACCACGGTATCGGCCGAAACACCCGTCGGCGAAAACTCAATGCGCACACCGCGGGCCGGTAGGTTGGGGCGCTCGCTGGAGATATTGCCCGCGCCGTCAAATACGATCACAGCCTCGTAGCGGCCCTGGGCAAACGCAGCTACGTCATTAATGAGCGCCGTGCGCGCCATATCGTGAACGTCGCTGGAATACGGATCGTCAGAATGGTCGTACACGAGCTTTTCGTAGCGCGGCGTGCAGTGGATCACGTTGTAACCGTCGACCACCAGCAGCTCGGGCTTATTGGAGTGCACCGTCGAGACTGGGTCGGCGATAGCCTGCGCAAACGCATTGCCGCCCACGCCATAGGTCGCAGCCGAAACAATCGGCTTGGCCGAGCCCTCGCCAAAGCGCTTGGCCTTGGACTTGGCGCGGTTCTTCTTGGACATGCGCTACTCCTCCCCCATGAGCTCGCCGGCATTGCGGCGCAGCCACTCAAAGCACAGCGCGGTGGTCGCCTGGGCAACGTTGAGGCTCTCGGTCATGCCACGCTGGGGAAGCTTGGTCAAAAAGTCGCATTTCTCGAGCACCAGGCGCGAGATGCCGTCGCCCTCGGAGCCCATGACGAGCGCCACGCGGCCCTCGAAGGGAGCATCCCAGCAGCTGCCCGCGGCGTGCTCGGAAGCACCGCCCACCCAAAAGCCAGCGGCCTTGAGGTCATCGAGCGCACGGGCGATATTGGGAACCTGCGCGATAGGCAGATGCATGACAGCGCCGGCGGAAGTCTTGTAGCTGCCGACGGTCACGCCGGCAGCGCGCTTGTTGGCAATGATGACGCCCGCCGCGCCCACGACTTCGGCGGAGCGCACGATGGCGCCAAAGTTGCCGTCGTCGGTCACGTGGTCGAGCACAACGACAAGCGCCGGACCGTCGCCCGCGCGGTTGAGGATATCGGCAACATCAGCGTAAGGGAAGTTACCAACCTCGAGCGCAATGCCCTGGTGAGCGCCATGGCTCGACAGCGCATCGAGCTGCGCGCGCGGCACATACTTAATGCGGACGCCCGCGGCGTTGAGGTCGTCGACCAGACGAGACAGGGCGGCATCGCGCTCCCCGCCCTCGGCAATGAGCGCGCACTTGACGGGAAAGCCGGTACGCAGCGCCTCGGCGGCAGCACGGCGACCTTCGATAAACTCGCCCTTGGGGACCTGAACGTTGTCGCGGTTGCGATCGCGCTGAGGACGTGCGGCCTGGGTGCGATCGCGCTGGCCCTTGGGAGCGGCAGCGCGGTCGTTGCGGCGAATCGGACGCGAGCCAGAAGCAGCCTGCTTGCCTCCACGCGGTGCACGCTTGCGATTGTCGGCCATAAAACGGCCTCCTTAAATAGATAACGGACAAGAATCGACCGTCCGAGCCACAGCACCTTGCCTTTCAATCGTCGGGCATGACCACCAGGTCTATGCCCTTCTCTTTCAAGGCAATCTGCCGCACCTCGAACGGTCGACAAATACTAGAGACTCTTAATACGAGTGCCAGCGGCAGTATCCTCGATCGTCAGGCCCAGATCCTTGAGCTGGTCGCGGATGGCGTCGGCCAGACCCCAGTTCTTGGCGGCGCGGGCCTCGGCGCGGGCCTCGAGAATCTTGGCAGCGGCCTCGTCCACGTCGTCACCCGTGTAGGCAACCAAACCGGCGGCAACGCCCAGCAGGCCCAGCGGCAACTCGACCTTGGGCTCGGGGAGCTCAACGCCAAGCGTATCGAGCAGCTCGGCCAGCGTGTCGGCGGCGGCAAGCGCGGCGGCCTTGTCGGCAGCGTCGCCCGCCTGCTCCAGGTACTGGTTGCACTCAGTCACAAAGCCAAAGACGGCACCCATGGCACCAGCGGTGTTAAAGTCGTCGTCCATGCACTCCTTAAAGGCGGCACGAGTCTCGGCGGCCTTGGCGGCAAACGCCTCGGCGGCAGCCGCATCGGCATCGGCCGTCGCATGGTTCGCGGCCCAGCGCAGGTTCTCGACCGTACCGGCGATACGCGTGAGCGAGTTCTCGGCACCCTCCAGGCGCTCCCAAGAAAAGTCGAGCGGCGAGCGATAGCTCGTCTGCAGCATCAGCAGACGCAGGGCGGCAGCGGAGTGCTGCTCGAGGACCTCGGCCAGCGTAAAGAAGTTTCCGAGCGACTTGGACATCTTCTCGCCGTCAACCAGCAGCATGCCCGTGTGCATCCAGGTGTTGGAGAAGCCCTGGTGCCAGGCGCAGGTGGCCTGGGCGCACTCGTTCTCGTGATGCGGGAAGGCAA
>DBGBJN010000231.1:0-13271 GCA_048449885.1 Collinsella sp. | reverse complement strand
CCGTATCGTTGCAACGACGATCAGGCTATTCGTCGTATTGATCGCGCCGCCGACAAAGGCACGCTTATGCGTCCGGCGTTTATGCGCGATACCGAAAAGATACTTCATCTTCCGGCGTACACCCGTTATGCAGGCAAAACGCAGGTCTTTAGTTTTCGCAGCAACGACGACCTGTCGCGTCGCGGCCTGCACGTGCAGCTTGTTTCGCGCATCGCGCGCGATATCGGACGTGCCCTGGGGCTCAACTGCGATCTGATCGAGGCGATTGGCTTAGGCCACGACTTGGGCCACACGCCCTTTGGCCATGCCGGTGAGCGATTCCTCAACGATATCTATCACGAGCGCACGGGTCGTTATTTTTTCCATAACGTGCAGTCGGTCCGCGTGCTCGACGCGCTGTACGGCCGCAACGTGTCGCTCCAGACGCTCGACGGCGTGCTGTGCCATAACGGCGAGTACGAACAGCGCGTCTTTGAGCTCTCGGACATGAGCTCCTTTGAACAGTTTGATCAGACGGTTGAGGACTGCATTGCCACGGGTTATAGCGCAATTGAGCACCTGCGTCCCATGACGCTCGAAGGCTGCGTGGTCCGCATCTCGGATATCCTTGCCTACGTTGGACGCGATCGCCAAGACGCCATTGCGGCGGGACTGCTGTCACCCGAAGCTTTTGATGACGGTCGGGGCGGAGCATACAACAGCTGGATCCTCACGCATGCCTCCATCGATATCGTTGAACACAGCTATGGCAAGCCGCACATCGAGATGAGCGAGGACCTGTTTGAGGAAATCCGTCGGGCCAAGCGCGAGAACTACGAGAAGATCTATAGCAAGGGCGGTATCGAGGGCGACTCCGAAAAGGAGCTGCGCGAGGCCTTCGAAAAGCTCTACGACCGTTGCCTGCAGGATATAAACGAAGGCGACGAGTCCTCCTACATCTTTAAGCACCATATTTCGCGCATTGAGCAGCAGCTTTCATACTACGATCGCGCCTATGCCTGGCAGGATGACAAGGATCAAGCGGTGGTGGATTACATTGCGAGCATGACGGACGGCTATTTCTGCGAGCTGACGAGCAAGTTGTTCCCGGGATTGAAGTTTCCGCACCGTACCTATATTAACGAACGGTAGTTCGTATTTATTCGGTATACTGTTGGTGGAAAACGTTTTTGATTGACGCACAGGATGGCTATGGACGACCTTTTTTCTGCTTCGACGCGTGAGCGTTCCTTTCAGAATGCGCCGCTTGCGGTGCGCATGCGGCCCAATTCGCTCGACGAGTATGTGGGCCAGCAAAAGGCCGTCGGTAAGGGTTCGTGGTTGCGTGCCGCAATTGAGCACGACGTGCTGTCGAGTGTGATTCTGTACGGGCCGGCCGGTACGGGCAAGACGACGCTGGCCCACATTATCGCCAACCATACTAAGAGCGAGTTTGTCGAGGTCAGCGCCGTGACGGGCACCGTAAAGGACCTTCGTCGCGTGATTGACGAGGCCAAGACGCGCCTGAATACCTACGACCGCCGCACCATTCTTTTCATAGATGAGATTCACCGCTTCTCCAAGTCGCAGCAGGATGCCCTGCTGCATGCAGTTGAGAACCGTACCGTCATAATGATTGGCGCCACGACGGAGAATCCGTACTTCGAGGTCAACTCGGCATTGTTGTCGCGCGGCCGCGTCGTGGAACTTGAGCACCTTAAAGACGAGGACATCGCCACGCTGATCGAGCGTGCGCTCGAGGCGCCGCAGGGTTTGAACGGTAAGTTCTCGGCCGATGAGGATACGGTTAAGACTATCTGCACGCTGGCTGCGGGCGATGCTCGTTCGGCGCTCACGACGCTCGAGCTTGCGAGTGAGATCGCCGTCACGCGTCCCGATACCGAGGGAACGCCAGAGCCGGCGGCGGGGGAGCGCTATCCCATCACCGTAGATGACGTAAAGATTGCCAACCCGCGTCGCGGCTTTTCATATGACAAAAACGGCGACATGCACTACGACATCATCAGTGCGTTTATTAAGTCCATGCGCGGCAGCGATCCCGATGCCACGATCTATTGGCTCGCGCGCATGATCGACGCGGGGGAGGATCCCAAGTTTATTGCTCGTCGCATTATGATTCAGGCTTCTGAGGACGTTGGCAACGCCGACCCGCAGGCGCTTTTGGTAGCGCATGCCGCGTTTAAGTCTGCCGAGGTCATTGGCTATCCCGAGTGTCGCATTAACCTGGCTCAGGCTGCACTCTATGTGTGCCTGGCGCCTAAGTCCAACGCATGTGAGGCTTCGATCGATGCGGCACTGGCCGATATCCATAGCAGCGGCTTGCGCGAGGTGCCCAGCTATCTGCGCGATCGCCACCGTCCCGGCAGCGACGAGTACGGTGTATATAAATACCCGCACGATTATCCCGAAGGTTGGGTCGACCAGCGTTATTTGCCCGAGGGGCTGGAGCGCGGCACGTTCTGGCAGCCTGCGGGCCGCGGCTGGGAAGAGTGGCGTGTGGAGCAAAGCGAACGCGACCGGAGCGGTAACGCGCCCAAGTAGGTCATTGGCACCACCCACATTCCCCTTGGGTATCTTTCCCCTTCTTTGGGGTACCATGAACAGCGTCTGTATTTCGATTTTTCCGGGAGGCTTGTATGAGTCCCATTCAAATCGCCCTGCTGGTGCTTGCCATTGCCGGCGTGTGGGCCATTGTTGAGCTCGCGCTTACCCTGCGCAAGACCCGCAACGTTGTCGACTCGCTCGATAAGACCGTGAACGACCTCAACAACACCATTGCCGAGGCACAGCCGGTGGTGGCAAAACTCGACGGCGCTGTCGACGAGCTTACGCCGGCACTTGCCCAGATGGAGCCGCTGCTTAAGTCGAGCAAGACGGCAGTTGATGCCCTCACCTCCAATCTCGTCGAGGTTGAGGCGGTTGTCCGCGATATTTCCGAGGTTACGGGCAGCATGGCCGAGGCCAGCAATGCTGTGTCGAGCGTGACTGATTCTGCGGCAGGCGCCGTGCAAAAGCTCTTTAATAAGGTGAAAGCCCCCGCAGCCGACGCCGAGCGCAAGCTTTCCGCTGCGGCCGAAGCCGAGCAGCCGACCGAGCGCGTCCTGATTGGCGAAGCCGGGGACGAGGCCGCCGCGGACGACGATGATGGCCAGAAGCCTGTTGGCAAGCCGACTCAGTATTACACCTACACACCCGCCCAGACCTCCGAGGAGTCCTGTGATGAGTAGCGAAGCAACCTGCCCCATTACGCTGACCGTTGCCGGTGACCCACGTCTGGCGCGCCTGGTGCGTATGACGGCCGCCAACGTTGGCGCGCTGTGCTCTATGTCCGTCGATCGCATCGAGGACATCCGTATGGCTGCCGAGGAAGCCTTCATCTTTGGCTGCACGGCGGTTGATTCCGATGACATTACGATCAGGTTCGATGTCGACGAGTCTCACGTTGGCATGACCTTTACCTTTGGTGATCAGGCAACTGTCGACGAAGATGACCAGGCTGCCGTATATGCCGAGCTCATTTTGGCGAGCGTGTGCGATTCCTACGAAAAGACTTCGGCGCCCCTGACGCTTTCCCTCGACCTCAAGGCGGATATCTAATATGACCGAACGTTCCCGGAGCGGTAAGACCGCTTGGGACAAGGAGAAAACCCGCGAGCTGTTTCGTCGCTATAAAGAGACCGGTGATCCGGATGCTCGCGAGCAGCTCGTCATGTCCCATATGAACCTGGTAAGGTTTCTTGCCAACAAATTTAAGAATCGCGGTGAGCCGCTCGACGACCTGATGCAGGTTGGCTATCTGGGCCTGCTCAAGGCGATTGATCGTTTTGACCCCGAGCGTGGTCTCGAGTTCACCACGTTTGCCACGCCCACCATTCTGGGCGAGATTAAGCGCCACTTCCGCGACAAGGGCTGGAGCGTGCGCGTGCCGCGCCGTCTGCAGGAGCTCTCGGCTAAGGTCAACCAGGCCACCGACAAGCTTACCAACGAGTTGCAGCGCTCGCCCAAGGTTGAGGAAATCGCCGAGTACCTGGGCGTGACCGTCGACGAGGTGCTCGAAGCTATGGAATCGTCCTCGGCCTACACCTCGGTGCCCATCGAGGCCCCCGGTGCGTCCGATTCCGACGATGCGCCTTCGATTCTCGACCGCTATGCCGATGATGACAACGAGCTCGACTTTACCGATGACCGCCTGGTGATCGAGGAGGCCATTCGCGATTTCTCGCCGCGCGAGCGTGAGGTTATCGAGCTGCGCTTTGTGAAGGGCATGACCCAGATTGAGATTGCCAAGAAGCTGGGCATCTCGCAGGTGCAGGTCTCGCGCCTGCTTCGCCGTACCCTTAAGAAGATTCAGGACAAGATTGACCCCGACGGAGTGATGATTCGTTCATGAATGAGCACCCCCAACAATCCGACCGCATGCTGCGCGATATCCGTATTCTGACGCTTCGCATTTGGGCCGTCGTCGGTTGCATCGTTATCGCCGCTGTCATCTTTAACCTTATGGGCATCCTGGCGCCGGTTATCGAGTTTCTCGCTGTCGGTTCCATCATTGCTTTTGTGATGTCGCCGATCACCAACTGGCTCGAGCATCACGGCGTCGGTCGTGGCATCGGTTCGCTTGTCGCGCTCATCGTGGTTGTGGCGGTGCTCGTCGGCGTCGTCTGCATCCTGTCGCCGATTCTGTTCGGCCAGATTATGGAAGTCCTGAGCCGTCTGCCCTCGCAGCTTCGCGTTGCGGGCGGCAACCTCAATGAGATGATCTCACACGCCAAGACGCTCAACAACACGCCGCTCAAGGAGTATCTAGACGAAAATCTTTCTTCGCTGGTTACCGTGGCGTCGAAGTATGTCTCGCAAATCGCTGCCGAGCTCGGTCGCGGTGTATTCCCGCTCATTACCAACACGGCCTCGCAGCTGTTCGTCATCTTCCTGGGCCTGGTGCTTGCCTATTGGATGGCCTGCGACTACCCTCGCATGCACCACGAGATCTGCACCATTATCGGACAGGAAAAGGAGACCTCGTACCGCTTTATGGTCGCCATTCTGTCGCGCTCAGTGGGCGGCTACATGCGCGGTATGGTCGTGACGTCCATCTGCGGCGGTTTTCTCGCCTTTATCGGTTTTATGATCATCGGCCATCCGTATGCGGCGCTTATGGCCATATTTACCGGTATCATGCATTTGGTTCCGGTCGTCGGCCCCTGGGTGAGCGCTGCAATCGCCACAGTGCTCGGTTTCATGTTCAGCCCCATGTTGGCGTTATGGACGCTCATCGTGACGATGGTCGCGCAAAACGTCACCGATAACGTGATTTCGCCTAAGGTTATGCAGAGCTCGGTGCAGGTGCATCCCATCATGAGCCTCACGGCGCTCGTTATTGGTTCGGCGCTCATGGGTCCCATTGGCATGATCATTGCCATTCCGCTGTGCGCAGCCCTTAAGGGCATTTTCGTCTACTACTTTGAGAATGAGACCGGCCGCCAGCTTGTGGCATACGACGGCGCCGTGTTTAAGGGCACGCCGTATCGCGATGCCGAGGGCAATCCGGTCGCCGCCTATGACGCGCTTGGAGACGATACATTCATTTACGAGTCCGAGCTCATCGGCAACGAGACTGCGCCCGAGGCCCAGGCAATGCCCAAGCCCGAGCTCGAGAATCCCTGGATCAAGCTCTCGGGCCTGCAGCCCGATGCGACGAGCTTTTTCAAGAATCCCTTCGCCAAGGACGATGACTCCAACTCGGACGATGATACCAAAACCGGCATCGACGGCTCCATGGACGATTCGGATTCCAAATAGGCACCGCTAGCGTTTCTTGAAGTTGTAAATGACAAGAAACGCGAGCAAAGCGATTGATAAGGGGCCGGCTACATAGAAAAAGAGAACGTCAATTGCACGTAGAGTGTAATAAGCTTTATCGCCGGACATTACTGCATACAATACGTAGCCAAATGCTGGTTGGTTTGCGTACCAGCAGGAGAAAGCCAAAAGCGCTAAAAGTGCTACAACCAGAAGTGCATTCAGGACAAATCGTTTGCTTTTCATCGATCGCTCCTTCCGGGTGACTCTTATATGTAATTCTACAGCAGCCCTTTTTCAAAGGATCGTACAGTCCTAAATAACGTGCACTTTCGCTGGAGGGTCGCTGTTTGGCGGCCCTCTTTTTTGCACAGGCGCGGTGGGATGGTAATATCGTTACGTTTGAACTGTTTCGATGTGAAACCGAGGAGATTCCCTCTATGAGTGCTGACTACCCGTCTATGACTACGGCCGAGATCCGCTCCAAGTTCCTCAACTTCTTTGAGGAGCGCGGTCTTAAGCTCTATCCTTCTTCGTCTCTTGTTCCCGACGACCCTTCGCTGCTGCTTGCCAACGCCGGCATGAACCAGTTTAAGGAGTACTACCAGGGCAAGAAGACCATGAAGGAGATCGGCGCGATTTCCTGCCAGAAGTGCGTCCGCACCAACGACATCGACTGCATCGGCGAGGACGGCCGTCACCTGTCCTTCTTCGAGATGCTCGGCGACTTCTCCTTTGGCGGCGTCTCCAAGCAGCAGGCCTGTGCTTGGGCCTTTGAGCTCATCACCAAGGAGTTCAAGCTGCCGCTCGACCGCCTGTACTTCACCGTCTTTACTGAGGACGACGAGACCCACGACGTGTGGCGCTCCCTGGGCGTTGCCGAGGACCACATCTCCCGTCTGGGCGAGGACGACAACTTCTGGGCCGCTGGCCCCACCGGCCCCTGCGGTCCGTGCTCCGAGATCTACTTTGACATGGGCGAGGAGGTCGGTTGCGGCAGCCCCGACTGCAAGCCCGGCTGCGACTGCGACCGCTTCCTGGAGTTCTGGAACCTCGTGTTTACCCAGTACGACCGCCAGGAGGACGGCTCTATGCCGGAGCTGCCGCACCGCAACCTCGATACGGGTATGGGTCTGGAGCGCATGGCCGCTATCATGCAGCACAAGACCGCTAACTACGACGGCGATCTGATGCAGCATCTCATCAAGCTCGGTGAGGAGATTAGCGGCAAGACCTATGACGCCGACGATTACTCTGGTGCCAGCCGCTCCCTGCGCATCATCGCCGACCACTCCCGTGCCGTCGACTTTATGATTTCTGACGGCATCCTTCCCGGTAACGAGGGCCGCGAGTACGTTTTGCGCCGCCTGCTCCGTCGTGCCGTGTTCCACGGCCGCCTGCTGGGCATCGAGGGTGCCTTCCTGACCAAGTTTATCGACGAGGTCAACGCCCAGATGGGCGAGGCCTATCCCGAGCTGCTCAAGAACGTCGCGCTCGTCAAGGGCATCGTCGCTTCCGAGGAGGAGCGTTTCTCCACGACGCTCGACAACGGTCGCGTTTACCTAGACGAGGCCCTGGCCGCGCTCGCCGAGGGTGCTGTCCTTCCGGGCGACGTTGCCTTTAAGCTGCACGACACCTTTGGTTTCCCCATCGACCTGACCGTTGAGATTGCCGGCGCTGCTGGCCATGACGTCGACATGGACGGCTTCACCGCCTGCATGGAGGACCAGAAGGCCCGCGCTCGCGCCAACGCCAAGGGCGATGCCTGGGGCAGCTTCAACGACGTGTGGGTCGAGCTTTCCGACAAGGTCGCCGCGACCGAGTTCGACGGCTATGACAACGATGTGATCGATGGCGCCAAGGTTGTCGCCATCGTGCGCAACGGCGAGTCTGTCGAGTCCGCTTCCGCCGGCGAGGACGTTGAGGTCGTGCTCGATCGCACCCCGTTCTATGCCGAGATGGGCGGTCAGCAGGGTGACGCCGGCAAGCTTTCCGCCGAGGGCGTTGCGCTGACCGTTTCCGACACCAAGAACCACAACGGCCTGTATGCCCACGTCGCCCACGTTGCCGAGGGTACGCTGGCCGTCGGTGCTACCGTGACCGCCACGCTCGACGCCGAGCGCCGTGGTTTCCTGCGTCGCAACCACACCGCCACGCACCTGCTCGACGCCGCGCTTAAGCAGGTCCTGGGCGAGCATGTCTCCCAGGCTGGCTCGCTGGTGACGCCCGAGCACCTGCGCTTTGACTTCACGCACTTCGAGGCTCTGTCCTCCGAGCAGCTCAAGGCTGTCGAGGACCTGGTTAACCAGCAGATCTTCGCTTCCAAGCCGGTCGTGACCCGCGTCATGGGCATCGACGAGGCCAAGGCCGCCGGTGCTGTCGCCCTGTTTGGCGAGAAGTACGGCGACGTCGTCCGCGTTGTCTCCGTGGGCGCCGAGGACCAGCCGTTCTCCCGTGAACTCTGTGGTGGCACCCATGCCGCCAACACCGCCGAGATTGGCCTGTTCAAGATCATTTCCGAGTCCTCTACGGGCTCCAATGTCCGCCGTATCGAGGCTGTGACCTCTAAGGGCGCCCTCGACTATATGGCCGACCGTCTGGCGCTCGTCGACGCCGCCGCTGCTGCGCTCAAGTGCCGCGTGGACGAGGTTCCCGCCCGTGTGGAGAACCTGCAGGCCGAGCTGCGCGAGACGTCCAGCAAGCTCAAGAAGGCGCTGACCGGTGGCTCCTCCGATGCCATTTCCAGCGCCATCGACGGCGCTGTCGAGCTGAATGGCTACAAGCTCGTCGTCGCTGAGCTCCAGGGCCTTGAGGCTGCCGATTTGCGTAACGTGTGGGATACCGTGCACCAGAAGGTCGCCGGCCCTGTCGCCTGCGTCGTCGCCAGCGTGACCGAGAAGGGCACCCCGGCCCTGCTCGCTGCCGGTTCCGATGACGCCGTCAAGGCCGGTTTCCACGCCGGCAACGTGATCAAGCAGATTGCGGGCCTGGTCGACGGTCGCGGTGGCGGCCGTCCCAACATGGCCCAGGCCGGTGGCAAGAACGCCGCCGGTATCGCCGATGCCCTCGCGGCCGCCAAGACCGCGCTCGGCGCCTAAGAATCTAGGTAGTCGCTGTGGTTGCGCTCGCGCTGGACATAGGGGAGACCAGAATCGGCATCGCCGTCTCGAGCCGTGACGGCAAGATGGCGATGCCCGTCAAGGTGCTCCTTGCTGCCGAGGTCACCGGTATGGCCAAGACGTTCCGTTACCTGGTCGAGGACTATGAGCCCGACATCTTGGTAAGCGGACGTCCCTTGACCATGGCCGGCGAGCCCGGCCCTCAGGCCGAGCGCGTTGCCGTCGTGGCGCAAAAGATCGCCGACGAACTCGATCTTCCGCTGGAGTTTGAAGACGAGCGCCTGTCCTCGCAAGAGGCCAAGCGCATTCTGCGCGAGCAGGGCCTCAACGAGAAGCAGATGAGGGGCAAGATTGACATGATCGCCGCCAGCCTGTTCTTGCAGACCTGGCTCGATCGTAAGAACGAGGAGGTTCCTCATGCCTAGCGCTTCCGATCCGCGCCAGCCGAATCGCCAGGGGCAGCCTGGCCAGCGCTCTTTACAGCCGACGCGGCGTGCGGCCCAACAGCCTGTTGCTCGTCCGACCCATCAATCGTCTGCCCGTTTGCCTCAGCAGCCCGCTGCTCGCACGGCGCAATCTACTGGTGGTACGCGTTTTAAACAGCAAGCGCCTGCTCAACGCGCGCAGACCCCTCAATCTCATGGACATTCTCACCGGGCCCACGGCACGTCCCGCGTGGCTCCGGCATCGCGCTCAAGTTACAACTCCCGTGCTCGCCGCAGCGCCCAAAAGAAGAACTCTCCGGTACCCATGATTGTCGGCGCCGTGTTTGCCCTGCTTGTGCTGGCCGCGATCGTCTTCTTTGTCGTTCCGGCCGTCAAGGGTTTCATTACCGGTGGGGACGCGAACGTTGAAGCCGGTCAGCAAGTTACTATCACGATTCCCGAAGGCGCTTCGGGCGATACCATCGCCTCGATCCTCTCCGAGAACCATATCGTCGAGAATCCCAAGGATTACTATGCTGCGGTCAAAAAGCTCAACGCCGATATGTCGCTCAAGCCGGGTAAGTATTCGTTTACCACGCTCATGGACGCGACTAAGGTCGTCAAGCAGCTTATGGAAGGTCCCAGCGCCGGCTCCGATGCGCTCACGATTCCCGAAGGCCTGACGGTCGATCAGGTCGCCGACCGTGTGGCCAAGGCGTACGACAGCATTTCTAAGGAAGACTTCCTTAACCAGGCCAAGGCGAGCAATTATGTGAATGATTACGCTTTCCTTAAAGACGCCGCGAACGATTCGCTCGAGGGTTTCCTGTTTCCCAAGACCTATTCGCTGGGTAAGGACCCGAGTGCCGATGACGTGATTCGCGCCATGCTCGACCAGTTTAATGGCGAGTATAAATCGCTCGATTTTGCCAGCTGCGAGGCAAAGATCAAGGAGCGCTACGGCGTGGAGATGTCCGATTACGACATCGTCAATCTTGCCTCCATCGTCGAGCGCGAGGGCCTTAACGCCGACCAGCGCGCGCACGTGGCCTCGGTCTTCTACAACCGTCTGGCCGGCAAGCTCGATGGCCTGCGCTATCTCAACAGCGACGCGACCATGATGTACGTCACCGGTGGCGAGGTTACCGCTGACGACCTGCAGAGCGATAGCCCCTATAACACCTATAAGCACGAGGGCCTCCCGCCCACGCCCATTTGCTCTCCGTCGCTCGAGGCGCTCAAGGCCACTCTTGAGGCGACCGACTCCGATGACCTGTATTTCTACATTACGCAGGATGAGGAGTATTTCTCGAAGACCTACGAAGAGCATCAACAGTCTTGGAATTGATCATGAGGATTTTTAGCCCCAAACGATATGTTGCCTCGGTCGATCGCATCGACCTCGATACCCTCTGGGCCGACGGTAAGCGTGCCATTCTGCTCGATCGCGACAACACCCTGGTGCCGCGTGATACCGAGCAGGTACCCGCTGCGGTCTCCGCCTGGCTCGAGGCCGCCCATGCCAAGGGCTTTAAGCTGTGCATGGTGTCCAACAACTGGCATCGCGACCAGGTTATGGCGTCGGCGCGTGAGCTGGGGCTCGAGGCCATCAGCCATGCCATGAAGCCGGCGCCTTTTGCTCTCAAAGCGGGCCTTAAGCGCCTGGGTGCCACGGCTAACGAGGCCGTACTGATCGGTGACCAGCTGTACACGGACGTGTGGAGTGGCAACTTTGCCGGTGTCGACACAATCTTGGTCAAACCTCAGGCCACGCAGGACCTGTGGTATACGCAGATCTTTCGTATTTTTGAGCGCCGGGCCCTGCGCGACCTTCCCTGTGAGGAATAGGTCTCGCTATGTCCCAGCACACCAAACACGGCTGCGACCACATCTTCTTTATCGGCTTTTTGGGCGCGGGCAAATCGACGCTCGCTCGTAACGTCGGCAACATGTTCAAGCGTCGGTTTATCGATACCGACCGCCTGGTGGTCCGCCGTTGCGGCAAGTCGGTGACCGAGATCTTTGAGACCGAGGGCGAGGAGCGCTTCCGCGAGCTCGAGACCTCGGCGCTTCGTTCGCTTCAGAGTGAGCGCAGCCTGTTGGTTTCGTGCGGGGGCGGCATCGTCGAGACGCCGGAAAACATCGAGCTCATGCACCAGATGGGTACCTGTGTGTACCTCGAAGGCGACTTTGAGGACTCGATGCGCCAGATTCGTCGGTCCGATACCCGACCTGATTTTCGTTCGCCCGAGCATGCGGCGCTGCTTTTTGAGCATCGTCGTCCGTTGTATCGCCAAGCGGCCGATCTTACCCTCGATATCCGCAATAAGTCCTTTGAGGATGTTTCTTACCTTTGTGCCGAGATGCTTTTGGAGCGTGGATTGCTATGATTCGCCGTCAACTCATCAATTTCCAAAGCCGCAGCGTCGATGTTCGTGTCGGGCTTGGCGCGTTTGAGGAGCTGTCGCGCATGTTTGCCTCGGCTGTGGGCAAGCCCAAGCGTGCGATGGTTGTATGGAATACAGCCGTGTCTGAGCGCTTTGGTGAGGTCGTCGATCATGCGCTGGTCGATGCAGGCTTTGCCGTGTCGCAGCTTTTGCTCGAGGTTTCGCCTGATGGGGCGACGCTCGCCGAAGCCGATGTCGTCTTTGGCGCGCTGTCGGCTAACGGTATTACCTGCGATGACCTGGTTGTTGCCGTTGGCGATGCCGCGACCTGCTCGGTTGTTTGCTGGTGCGCCAACCAGTGGTGCGGTCGTACCGAGTGCGCACTGTTGCCGACGACATTGGACGCCATGCTCACGGTCGCCACGACGATGGAGCCGCTCGTCGCTTCGGGCGACCACGCGCTGCCCGCCATCGCGGTGCGTCCCGAGCCCGGTCTGGTCGTGTGCAATCTCGATCTTGTTCGCGAGGCCGACCCCGAGGACCTCAAGCTTGGCTATGCGGTGCTCGTGGGCACTATGCTCTCGAGCAGCAAGTCGCGCTGGAACCAGTTCTCCGAGACGGTCCCCGAGATTCTTGCCGGCGAGGAAGTCGCACTCGTTAATGCCGTGCAGTGGTCCCAGACCGCCCGTAAGGACGTGCTTATGGCCACGAACCCGAGCGCTCGCCATGCGCTCGATTTTGGCAAGACGGGGGAGCGTACGCTGCGCGCCTGCCTTGGCAATGCCGCGGCGCAGGTTCCGGCCTACCAGCTGTTGTCCGAGGGCATGCGCTTTGAGGCGCGCCTGGCCCACGATGCCTGCGACTTCGATATCGACTATGTGTTTGAGGTCGATGATTGCCTGGAGGACTTTGGAATCGAGGAGCTCGCCTTCGACCTTGAACCGGCGGCCTTTATTGCGGAGTTCCGCAGGCAGCAGTTCGCGCGGTCCAATCGCACGATGCTGCCGCTGCCCGCGGCACTTGGCGCCATTCGTCTTAACGCCGTGGACGACGATGTCCTCGAGCGTCATGCGGCAGCCTATTTGGCTTCTCGCAAGGAACTTCTCTAACTTTATTGACATCCATCGTCTTTCGTATCATGTTGGGGGACGGGTTTTATCGGTTGCGAATCGTTCGCGGTTCTGTACGCCGATTGGGCCCGTCCCGCTTTTATTGAGGACATCAAGAAAGGAAACTGCATGTCTGAGTTTGCTGCCGGTCCTGCCGGTCGTATCGAGCGTGTCCGTGCCCTGATGGTCGAGCGTGGCTACGATGCCATCGTGGTGCGCGACGAGGCCAACCTTCGTTGGCTCACGGGCGTGAAGGGCGTCTTCGACTACACCTTCGAGTTCCCGCACGCCGCGTTTATTACGGCTGACCAGTGCCTGTTCCACACCGACTCGCGCTACCTCAACAGCTTTGAGGAGAACACGCCCGCCGGCAGCCCCTGGGTCTACGACATGGACGAGGGCACCATTCCCGGCTGGGTCGCCGGCAAGATC
>DBGBJN010000230.1:0-4241 GCA_048449885.1 Collinsella sp. | reverse complement strand
ATGTAGGAGTTGAGGCCGAGCACGCGCGCGTCCTCGTGGATCATGGTACGGTTGCGGCCCGAGGTGGGAACCACCTGAATACCAGCGCGAGCGAGCGCCACGACGGCCTCGACGAGTTTGGTCGAAGGGTTGCCGTCGTTGTCGCGCAGCACGCACGAGCCGGGTGCGAGCATCGTGGCATCCAGGTCGGTAAAGACGTACTTGACCTTGGCCAAGCGCTCGCGCATCTCGCCCGAAAGCTCAGCGACGGTCGGCAGGGTATTGTGGGACATGGTTACTCCGTTTACGTAGAAGGGTTTGGACTTGGACGGCATGTTTTGATTGAGGGAACACGCTTATGGCGACAGCGCACTCAGGGCGCCGCCGCCATCATGGTTCATTAGTCAAACTGGGTAACATCAATCAGGCGATTGGCCAACGAAAGGTCGCTCTCGATGGGCACAAACTCGTCGCCCACGTGCATGAGCTCCTCGTCACCCTTTGCCAGCAGCAAGACAATGGTGGGGGCATCGGGGTTGACGTACTCCTCGCGCGCCGCCTTGAACGCCGCATGCACAGCGGCTTCGCGATCGAGGATGATCTTGTTCGGCGTATCGTCGGGAACATGTTCGGCAAGCTCGCGACAGACCTTCATCGGGTCCTCGTGAGCCGGGTCCTCGTTGGCAAAGATCATCAGGTCGGAATATGGTGCGGCCTCGCGCGGAAGCTGCTCGCGGCGCTCCTGCGCCTTGCCGCCGGCAGCGCCAAACACTGCGATGACCGGGCTGGCGGGAAACGCGCGCTTGACCGACGAGAAAAGCGAACGGAACGAAAGCTGGTTATGCGCATAGTCAACGACGCAGATCACGCGGCCGTCCTTCGACTCCACGACCTCCATACGGCCCGGCACACGCAGTTTGGAGAGGCCCTTCTTGATGGCATCGATACCGATGCCGATCTCGCGCGCAGCGGCGATAGCGACCAGCGCGTTCTCCACGTTAAAGTCGCCCGCGATACCCAGCAGGATCTTCTCCCCCGCCTCGGATTCGTCGGCACACAGGCCATGCAAGTTGAACTCGATGCTAAAGCCGACCATGCGTACGTCGCTCGCCCACAGGCTTGCCTCGGGATGCTCGACGCCAACGGTCACCAAGCGCTCGGCCGTCGACGCTGCTTCCAGCACACGGTCAACCTCTTCGGTGCCCAGATTCACCACGGCGGTCTTTGCCTGGTCAAAGATCCTGAGCTTGCTCTCAAAATAATCCTCGAAGGTCGGGTGCTCGATCGGCGAGATGTGGTCGCGGCCGATGTTGAGGAAGCACGCCACGTCAAACGGCAGATTCTCGACGCGTTGGTACTTGAGCGCCTGGCTCGAGACCTCCATGACCATGGACTGGCGACCGGACATGCGGCAGTTGGCGATATGGCGCCAGACCTCGGGGGCCTCGGGCGTAGTATTGGTGCTCTCGTAACACTCGATGCCATCGTCGGTACTCACCGAGCCGATCATGCCGCAGGACTCGCCCGCCGCCTTGATGATGGACTGGAGCATAAAAGCGGCCGTGGTTTTTCCCTTGGTGCCGGTGATGCCCACGATCTTGACGTCGTGGTCGGGACGGTCGTAGACCTCCGGCGGCAACAGGGCCATGGCCGTGCGAACACTATCAACAACCAGCATCGCAGCACCGCTCTCCTGCGCCAGCGGCTCCAGAGACTCGACCAGTGACTCCTCGCACACAAATGCGACGGCGCCCGCATCGAGCGCCATGCGCAAAAACGCGGGCTTAAAGGCAGCACCTTTGCAGAAGAACACGTCACCTGCCGAGACCGCGCGCGAATCAAACGAGCAGCCGGTCACGGCACGCTCGTCAACCTGCTCCGATGCGCGCAGCTCGCCGCACACATCGAGAAGCTTGGCAAGCGCATCGACCGTGGTCACGATCGCGGAATCCGAATGGTGCATCTTTCACCTTTCTCAGCCATTTGGCAGGGACGGTTTTTATAGTAACTGAAACGCACCCACGCAAAAACGGCTCCCGGAGGAGCCGTTACGCGCAGGCGTTCGTAAGCCGAGGCTAGGCAGCCTGAACAGCGGGCTGGTCCTCGTCGATAAAGAAGCGCTTGTACCACACCAGGAACACGAGCGGCGTATAGATCTTGCGCTGGAAATCGCCCTTGCCCGCAAAGTGCAGATCGAGCAGGTGCATGAGCTCGTCGGTATTGAAGAACTCGCTTGCCCACGGCGCGGTGAAGTACTCCTTGACATAGTCGTACCACTTTTGCTCGCGCAGCCAGTAGACAATCGGCACCGGGAAGCCCACCTTGGGACGGGTGGCCCACTCATCGGGCAGCGACTTGTTGGCAGCGTGGCGGAGTACCTGTTTGTTGCCGTTCTCGTTGATGCGGTAACGGTCGGGAATGTGTTCGGCGAACTCCATGACTTTGCGGTCCAGGAAGGGCACGCGCAGCTCCAGCGAGTGCGCCATGCACATCTTGTCGGCCTTGAGCAGAATGTCGCCCGGGAGCCACATGTTCATGTCCAGGTACTGTTTCTTGACCAGCTCGGGCTGACCCTTCACGCGCGCATAGATGGGAGCGGCAAGCTCGAAGGCGCCGTCGCCGGTGTTGTACTCGGGCTTGAGCACGCCGTCGACCTCGCGCTCCGGCCATACCAGAGCCTGTCCCAGGAACGACTTCTCGGGGATCTCGGCACCCTTGACCAGGAAGTTATGTCCCTTGAAGTACGGCATATGCAGCGCCAGGTTACCGAGCGCGCGACGGATGGGCAGCGGAACCATCTTTTTGTACTTACGCACCGGGACCGTATCCTCGTAGTAGGCGTAGCCGCCAAAGAGTTCGTCGGCGCCTTCGCCCGAAAGCACGACGGTAACGTCCTTGCGGGCCATCTCGGCCAAGAACCACAGCGGCACGGAAGACAGGTTGGACTGCGGCTCGTCCATGTGATACTGGATGTCCTCGAGCGCACCGAAGAACTCGTCGGCGGTGATCATCTTGCGAACGTTCTCGACGCCGAGCTTATCGGAAAGCTCCTTGGCGTAGTTGGTCTCGTTGAAATTCTTGTAGTCAAAGCCCACCGAGAAGGTCTTGTCGGGCATAAGGCAAGCGGCGATGTAGCTGGAGTCGACGCCACCGGAGAGGAACGACGCGACCTTGACATCGGCGATGCGATGGGCCTCGACGCTCTCGTGCACGACCTCGTCCAGCTCGTCGACATACTCTTCGAACGGCTTCTCGACGGCAGAGTAATCGCAATCCCAGTAGCGCTCGATGTTCATCTTGCCGGTCGGGATATCGACGGTAAAGTAGTGCGCCGGCGGCAGCTTGTAGACACCCTCGAAGAAGGTCTCCTCAGTCGCCGAATACTGCAGCGTCATGTACGGACGCAGAGCCTTTTTGTTGACCGCCTTGTGGAAGTGCGGGTAGTCCAGGAAGCTCTTGATCTCGGAACCAAAGAGCACGCCCGGAGCGCCGTCGCCCGCATCGGCCATGGGATAGTAGTAAAGCGGCTTGATGCCAAAGATGTCGCGGGCGCCAAAAAGCTTGTTCTTCTTTTTGTCCCAGATGACGAAGGCGTACATACCGCGCAGGCGATCGAGGACGGCCTCGCCCCACTCCTCGTAGCCGTGCAGGAGGCTCTCGGTGTCGGCGCCGCAGTGGAACTTGTAGCCCTTGGCCTCGAGCTCGGAACGGAGTTCTTGGAAGTTGTAGATCTCACCGTTGAAGACAATGACGACGCTGCCGTCCTCGTTGGCCATGGGTTGAGCGCCGGCCTCGGTCAGGTCGAGGATCGACAGGCGGCGGAAGCCCAGGGCAACGCGGCCGTCGATAAACTGACCGCCCATGTCGGGACCGCGATGGACGATGCGGTCCATCATCTTGGTGAGCACCTCGGATTGGTTATCCGTCCCACCGACAAAACCAACAAAACCGCACATATACTATCCCCTCTGCTGTTGCTGGGCATCAAATCGAATCAGTAGCTTTTGAGTATACCCGAGGGCGTAAAGAGGGGCGGAATGTTCAGGCAATCTCAACTGAATCAGCTCCGCGCCGACACGCGCCAGTTACCTTTAATGGATATGAGATGAATGAGGCGATTGTTTTGCTATACTCTCTCCGCACGGGCGATTGGCGCAACGGTTAGCGCAGGTGCTTTACACGCACAAGGCTGGGGGTTCGAATCCCTCATCGCCCACCACCGAATTGGAAACGGTCCTCGCAAGGGGACCGTTTTTGTTTGG
>DBGBJN010000229.1:0-4393 GCA_048449885.1 Collinsella sp. | reverse complement strand
CCAGGTGCCGCCGACGCCCATCAGGAAGACGGCGTCGTAGCCCTCCTCGTGCACGCGGTCGGCCAGGGCGGTCATCTTCTTGCCGGCCTCGTAGACGTTCCTGCCGTCCTCGAGGTAGCCCTCCTGGTCGAAGTGCATGATCTCGATCTTCTCGGTCTCCTTCATGTGTGTCCTCCCATCACATGTGCGCAATTCTATACATCGCGCTTCTTGCTGATACCAATTATAGCCATACGATTGCTTGTTATTTAATACCAATCCAAACTCACGGAGATTTGCGGCGAACGGTCGGTTTCCTCGCCCGAGTGGTATTACAACGCCAATAGTTGTCTATTTCGAGCGCTACTGCCAACGGGTTCCCCACAACTCGCCAGCTATAAAAGCGTTGCGCCAGACCCGCCCAAGCGTTTCCGGCGCAACCGCGCAGTTTAGTTATTCGGCTTCCATCTCCGCTGTCACACGGCGATACATCTCGATAACCTGAGTCGTCGCCTTGGACGGATCCTGATAGTAGCGGCCATCACACGTCTCGGCCGAGACATAGCCCGTATAGCCGTGGCGCATGAGTGCCTCGAGGTCGGCACGCATATCACGCTCGCCGTCGCCCCAGGCAAGATGCGTCGTGCCGCCGCCCACATCTACAAAGTGGGTGTGAACGATCTTGTCGCCCAAAACCTCAAAGTAGCCGTCGATCGTGTCGCCGGCAACTTCCATGGCGCCAAAGTCGATACAGGCCTTCAGGTTGGGACGATCGACCGCCTCGAGGATGCGCGCGACATCCTGTGCGGTGTTGACCAACACGGACTCCGACGGCTGCAGGGCCTCGAGCGCGACGCGAATACCGCGCGTATCGGCGTAGGCGCACACCGAGCGCAGCATGGCAACGCTGCGGGCCCAGGCGTCCTCAGCCGGCTCGTCCAGATAGGCCCAACCACTCGTCACCAGAATCTGCGGCACGCCCAACTCAACGGCAACGTCGATCACATTCTTAAAGTACGAGAGGATGCGTTTTTGGCCCGCCTCACCGCGCACCGCGACGTTCCACGGCTTGGGGTTGTTCTGCTCGGGGCACACGCACACGATCTTGATACCGTATTGGGCGGCAAGATCGCGAATCTTATCCACCGAATCGTGCTCATGGCAATCCACATACAGGTGCATCGAGCCGGTCCACAGCTCGATATTGCGATAGCCGGCCTCACCTGCAGCCTTAAAAAACGTCTCGATGCTGTAGTAACGATGGTTGATGTTCATGAGCGAAAGCTCGGGTACGACCATAGCCCTCCCCTTTCGTACGGAGTTTTAAAAAACAGGGGGCCGCCGCAGATGCGACAAGCCCCCAAAGATCGACGCAACCGTTAGACGCGATGGAAGCGCGATTCGAACATATTAGGCAAGCACGCCAAAGTAAGCGCCGATGATGCCCACGACCATGGTGCAGAGGATCAGGACCATCGGGTTGATCTTCTTGGAGAGCAGCCAGTAGTAGAGCCAGAAGGCGGCCATACCGAGCATACCGGGCATGATGCCGTCCAGGATGTCCTGGAGAGTCTGGGCGGAGTCGCCCTGACCAATGGCGATGGGCAACGAAGCCCAGAACATGTCCTTGCTCATGGCGCCGACGACCATGACGCCGACAATGCCGACGCAGGCCATGATCTTTTGCATCAGGCCGGTCTTCTGAGCCTCGTCGAGGAAGCCAATGCCTAGCTCATAACCCTTGATAGCGCCAAAGATACGAATCAGGAACGCCGGGATGTTGTAGACGAGCAGGAAGGCGATGGGGCCAAAGACGTTGCCGGCCTGGCACAGGCTGATGCCCACGGCAGCGGCGACGACGCGCAGGGTGGACAGGAAGAAGGAGTCACCCAGGCCGGAAAGCGGACCCATGAGGGCGGCCTTGATGTCGTTGACGCTCTCGGGCTCAACCTCGCCACGAGCGACCTTTTCTTCCATGGCCATCGCGATGCCACCCACGAAGGGAGCGAGCTGCGGGGTGATGTTGAAGAATGCGCTGTGACGGTGCAAGGCCTCGGCGTAATCATCGGGACGGCCGGCATAGATCTTCTTGAGCATGTTGGCGACCATCAGGCAGAAGGCAATGTTCATCTGCTTGTAGTAGGTCCAGGAGAATTCCATGCCCAGGGCGCCGGTGTTCACGGCGCTCTTAATGAGGTCGGAGCGAGTAATCTGGTTCTCGGAATTAGAAGTCATCGTCCTCATCCCCTTCCACAGAAAGCTGGGACTGGGCGCCACCAAGGCCCAGCAGGTCGTACTTGTCGATGCCGATGATGATTGCGATCAGGGCGACGCCGAGGACGGGCACGTTGGCATAGGAGCACAGCAGGAAGCCCAGGAAGTAGAACGGCACGAGCTGCTTGGTAAGCACCAGACGGCCGAGCATGGCGAAGCCCATGGCAGGCAGGATGTTGGCTGCGACGCCAAAGCCATCGAGGACGAACGTCGGGATGAAGTCGAGCAGGCCCTGAACGGCGTCGGCACCCAGATAGAAGGAGACCGAGCACAGGATAAAGGCCAGGACGACAATCACGAGACCGATAATCCAGTGCATAGCGTAGATACCCTTGAGGTTACCCTTGCTGGCAAAGACGTCGGCACGGTCGACCAGAAGGGGCATACCGGCGTTGACGACGTTCTTAATGGCCAGGCACAGAGTGGCGATGGGCATCGCGAGCGCGATAGCGGACTCGGTGCTCTGACCCAGCTGAATAGCGAAGGCGCAGGCGAGCACACCGCCAATACACTCATCGGGCGGCACGTAAGCGCCGATGGAGATTGAACCCATGAAGAGCAGCTCGAGGCTCGCACCGATGGCGAGGCCGGACTGCAGGTCCCCGAGGACTATGCCGACGAGCGGGCACAGAACGATCGGGCGGAACGCATAGAGCGTACCGAGCTGATAATCGAGCTTACCGAAGGCAGCGATAAGTCCGATGAGGATCGCTTGAACAAGCATTGTTCCTCCCTTT
Organism: Collinsella sp.; assembly: GCA_048449885.1. Taxonomy (GTDB): domain Bacteria; phylum Actinomycetota; class Coriobacteriia; order Coriobacteriales; family Coriobacteriaceae; genus Collinsella. Next base: position 1,403 of record DBGBJN010000229.1, on the reverse strand, counting down.
GATCCCTCTTGGATCCGCGCGGCGATTCCCGACTTGTCAGCGCGCCCTTTTCCATGCCGACAATCGCCTAGACAGATCCAGCTTGTACCGGTGTGCTGTTAACACCTAAACCGGTGCAAATGATTTGATACCAATTATATAGTCATGAGAAAACTATTTAATACCAATCGCTCAACGGGCGTGTACTCCCGGTGAACGGTAGATGGGGGTAACGGGTAAAGCGTTTATCCGGTACGCCCACGAATAGGGGCGGCGCCGTGCGCGCCGCCCGTGGTTCTCAATTAGAGGGCGCTTAGGGCATCGACCTTGGGGTCGTCGGCCAGAGCGCGAATCTCGACCTCGACACCGCGGCCGACGAGCTCACGAATGTCCTCTTCCTCGGCAGCAGTCACAAAGATCTGGCGGGAGATCTTACGGGCATCGGGACGCCGCTCGTCCTTGGACTTGGTGTTGCCCAGGTTGATGGAGGTGATCTGCGGGCAGCCGTCGACAAGCTGCTTGGCCTCGGCGATGCTGGCGACGCAGATGATCATCTTGTACTTATCGGTAACACCGGAGTTGATGGCCTCGATGGCGTGCTCCATGTCCTTGATGACGAGCTTGACGTTGGCCGGCTTTCCCATCTTGAGCGTAGTCTTCCAGACGGGATCGTTGGCAACCTTGTCGCCAACGCAGAAGATGCAGTCAGAGCCCAAGCCCTGGACCCAAGAGACGGCCACCTGGCCATGAAGCAGACGATGGTCGACGCGAAGCAGTTGAATCATGATTGACCCCCAAAGGTCTCATGCCGGAAACCCGGCCCCATTAATAGCAGGCGGTGACTAGAACTCTTCCTCGTCATCCGCATCGGTCAGCAGGTCGTTGACAAACTTGACGCGCGTGTCGTCAGCCGCGAGGATCTCGCGGATAACCTGATCGGCGGGAGCCTCCTGGTCCGAAAAGAGCAGCTGGATCAGCAGCGGCAGATTCATGTTGGCAACCAGGTAGGTGTTGGGGCGCGTCTGGACGATCTTGGTGAACTCGTTGTTGACGCTGCCGCCAAACAGGTCGGTGCACACGATTACGTCGTCGGCGGGGTCGAAGGTCGCCAGGAGCTTGGCGGCCTCCTCGGCGACGTCGGTGCGGCCGTCGACAAACATCGACAGGTCGTGGACGTTATCGCGCGCGCCCGAGAGCAGCTCGGTGCTCTCCTTGATGCCGGTCGCAAAATGCGCGTGGCTGGCGAAGATGTATTGCCTCATTGCGGTTTCCCCCAAATGAAATTAGTAGTCGAACTGGTGGTAGTAGCGGCGGTACTTGAGGTTGTGCTTGGTGACCAGCTCGTAGTTGCGCGAGAGGCGGTCGGTGGTGAGCACCGACAGGATCCACGGCGACACGATGACGCGGAAGTCGTCGTCCAGGCC
>DBGBJN010000228.1:0-2616 GCA_048449885.1 Collinsella sp. | reverse complement strand
CCTGCCTTGTTTTGAGAAGTTCGCGGAGCCCACTTCTCAAAACAAGGCAGGCACCCCGGCCCTCGTCCGTTAACTCTTCCGCTGGGCGAGCCTTAGACGCCGCGCACCGATAGGGTAAGGCAGCGGCTTGAAATTGGTGCTATATTCAGCTTGAGTTGTTTAATGCTAGTACGGGAGGCTGATATGGGGCTGTTCAAGAAGAAAAACCCGCAGGATGCCTTTGATCCCGATGTGTTTACCATCACGGATACGATTTTGGACCCGCCGCGGTTTACATTTTTGCCGGCTATCTACCAGGATGCCACGCGCCGCAAGTGGGCCGTGCATCAGCGTGGTGCAGAGCCTAAGATTTTTGACTATGCGGACGTGCTGCAGTGCGAGATTGTCGAGACCGGAAATCCCGAGGATGTGCCGGAGGTTAGCAAACGCGAACTGGCTCAGCAGATTTTGATTAATCCAGCTCAGGCTACCAAAAACAACGCTGCCAAGCGTAATATGTGCCTTGGTATGGGTGTCATCGTTGCCGTGCAAACCGGCAAGGATGAGATTTCGAAGCTTGAGATTCCGGTGACCGCGGGCGAAGTCAAGCGAGATTCCGGCCTATATCGGTCGTATCGGAACGTTGCGGAGCAGATCAAAGAAGCCTTCGACGCCATGAGGCGTCCGGAGCAATGATTCCTGCAGCATCAAGCGGTTGAGGAGCCTTGCCCATGTCGAGTGAACCATATGCGATTCCGCCCAAAGATCGCGCCTTTGAGGGCATTCTTTGGTATATCAAACATTATGACCTGCAGGGTGGTGACCGGCTGCCCGCCGAGCGTGTGCTCTGTGAAGAGCTGGGCGTGTCGCGCACGGCGTTGCGCGCTGCGATCACGCGTCTTATTTCGTGCGGAACTTTGGAAAGCCGCCGCGGTTCGGGCACCTATGTGTGTCCTCCCAAACCGCTGAATATCTTTCAGGAAACATGGAACTATACGCAGGCGGTGGAGAGGGTTGGCTCAAAGTCGACCGCACGCCTGGTTTGGTCCAAGGTCGTGTACGCCGATATCGATCTGGCCCAAAAAGCCCAGATCGACCTGGGCATGCCGCTCTTCTGCATTCGGCGCGTGCGCGTGGTTAATGGTTCCCCGGCGTCGATTGAGACGGCTCACGTCAATCTGTCTTTGTGCCCCTCGCTTCCCGATCACGATTTTGAGCAGGAAAGCCTCTACGACGTTTTGCTCAAAGAGGGGAATGTCCATGTGGCGCACGGCAAGGAGCATATTTCCATCAGCCGTCTGAACGCCGACGAGGCCAAGTTGCTGGGTGCTCAGGAGGGCACGCCGGTGTTTTACAAGGCTTCGCACGAGCGTGACGAGAACGATGGCTTTGTCGAGTATTGCAAGTCCGTGATTCTGCCGACCAAGTATCGTTTTGCCGATAACGGCGAGGCAGACGGCGTTGCGACGAAGGTAGGTGTCGAATGGCTGATGCAGTAGAAGACTTGCCGGTTTACAAACAAATTCGCCGCTGCATTGCGGAGCGAATCGAGCGCGGCGACTACCCGACGGGCTCGATGATTCCGTCCGAAAACGAGCTGGCCGAGGAGTTTGGCACGACACGCCTGACAATCCGAAGCGCCATGGACGAGCTGGTCAAAAGTGGCCAGATTCGTCGCGTGCAGGGCAAAGGCGCCTTTGTGGGACACAAGTGGTTTGACGAGCACGAACGCAAGGGCGGCTTCCGCCAGTCGGTTCTGGCATCGGGCGCGACGCCGTCGGTGCGCATCCTGGCGCGCTCCAAACGCTACGCCGGCCCGTATTATGCCGACTTGTTTGGCATCGCCGAGGACGATCTGCTTTACTCGGTGCGCCGCCTCAACTGCATCGATGGTGAGCCCGTATCGATCGAGATGACACTGATTCCGTGCCTGCTGTTTCCGGGCATCGAAGACGTGGACATTTCGGTCTTCAGCCTGTTCGAGACCTACGATATGTTGGGACGCAAGCCAGATCAGTCGGTAGAGAAACTCGATATCGAGGCGCTGGGCGCACGCGATGCGAGTTTGCTCAATCTTGAGCCGGGCGATCTGGCGCTCGTGCTGGAAGGCCTGACCTATGACTCGAGTGGGCAGGCAATCGAGCATGCCAAGTCTTTTACCCGCGGCGACGCCGGCGGATATACCTACAACTATTAGCGTCTAGAGCGTCCCTGCGCATGGCGGGGGCGCTCGTTTTTACGGATATATGTCGCTTGACCGATGAGCGGCAAAAACTGACCGTCTACCGAGAGGGGAGGATGAAATCATAAAATCGGTATTAAAAACGGCTAACCTGTAATCGTTCACTGGTATTAAGAACCTTTGAATTGTTGAGCTTGGGGCCAAGATGTCCACAAGGTTAAGCGGTGCGACGGGGCGGCAAGCCCGTTCATTCCGTGCGACAATTCAAACTGCTCGTGAAAGGAGCGGGAATGAAGGAGACCGAGAAGATCGAAATCATGCACTTCGACCAGGAGGGCTACCTCGAGGACGGCAGGAACGTCTACGAGGCCGGCAAGAAGATGACCGCCCTGGCCGACCGCGTGCACGAGGAGGGCTACGACGCCGTCTTCCTGATGGGCGTCGGCGGCACCTGG
>DBGBJN010000227.1:0-7148 GCA_048449885.1 Collinsella sp. | reverse complement strand
GTTCAGCATGAAATACGACTTTAGCTCGCTTATCGACCGCCACGGCATGGACTCCATCGCCGTTGACTCTTGGGGCGAGATCCCCGGCATGGCTCCGAACGCACCCGACGAGGGCTTCGACCGCATTCCCATGTGGGTGGCGGATATGAACTTTGCCACGGTGCCCACGGTCCAGGAGTACATCATCAAGCGCGCCCAGCATCCCATGTTTGGCTATTTCAATCCGCGCCCCGAGTATTTCGACCGCATCATCGAATGGCAGAGCCGCCGCAACGGCGTTGAGGGCTTGGCGCCGGAGCATATCGGCTACGAAAACGGCGTGCTGGGCGGTGTCGTGTCGACGTTGCGCGCGTATGTCCAGCCGGGCGATGCGGTGCTGGTCCACAGCCCTACCTACATCGGCTTTACCAAGTCCATCGAAGCCGCGGGCTATCGCATTGTCCACAGCCCGCTTAAGCTCGACGACCAGGGCGTGTGGCGTATGGACTTTGAGGACATGGAGTATAAGCTCGCCCAAAACCACATCCATGCCGCGGTGTTTTGCTCGCCGCACAATCCCTGCGGCCGCGTATGGGAGCGTGACGAGATCGAGCGCGCCATGGACATCTATCGCCAGCACGATTGCGTGGTGATCTCGGACGAGATTTGGTCCGATATCATCCTGCCGGGACACAAGCATATCCCGACGCAGTCGGTGAGCGAGGATGCCCGCATGCGCACGGTTGCCCTCTATGCGCCGAGCAAGACGTTTAACCTGGCGGGTCTGGTCGGCAGCTACCACATCATCTACAACGAGACGCTGCGCGATCGCGTGTGCGCCGTGTCCAACAAGACTCACTACAACGAGATGAACGTCCTCTCCATGCACGCGCTTATCGGTGCCTATCAGCCGCAAGGCTACGAGTGGGTTGATGAGCTCAACCAGGTGCTTGCCGGCAATATCGAGTACTTCTGCACGTATGCAGAAAAACACTGGAAGGGCGTCGCGTTTTCACGTCCGCAGGGCACGTACATGGTGTTTCTGGACTGCACCGAGTGGTGCCGCGAACATGGCCGCGATATTCAGTGGCTGCTCGACGAGGGGGCGCGCGTGGGCGTGGGGTATCAGGATGGCCGCCCGTTCCACGGGCCCTGCCACATTCGCGTGAATCTGGCGCTGCCGCTTTCGCGCGTAAAGGAAGCGTGCGACCGCCTGGACCGCTACGTTTTTAATGCACGGTAAGTGAGCACTGCATGCGGGGTCTTCTGCCAAGTCGGCTGGAAGGCCCCGCATGGTAAAACGTCTGTAACCATTGGGCGCTCGAGTGGTTTTGTTTGCTAATTTTTTTTCCCAGTTCAGTCTGTAAACCGGCTCGTCTGGAGCTCGATGACAAGACCCCGTCGCTCGGTTGCCATATCGTTGTTTGTCGCGCTTGCGGTAGCGTGCACCTTTGTCGTAGCGATGGCCGGCTGTTCCGGGTCGAATGGCAGAGCCTCGACGTCTGCATTAGAAGGTCTGGACGCCTCGCAGATCAAAGACGACGACCTCAAGACGCTCAACGTCGGCAGCGACCTCTATCCACCGTTTGTGTATACCGACGAGTACGGCGATATCGTTGGCCTGGATGTCGAGATATTAACCGAGGCATTGGCCCGCATTGGTTACAAGCCAAAATACCAGTTGATCGATTGGGAAAAGAAGAAGGAACTGCTGGCGAACGGCGAGCTCGATTGCGTCATGGGCAGCTTTAGCATGACGGGTCGCGAAAACGAGTATCGTTGGGCTGGCCCGTACCTTGCGAGTCGCCAGGTGGTCGCGGTCGATCCCCAGAGCGATATCTACACGCTTGCCGATCTTGAGGATAAGATCGTGGCGGTTCAGTCCACCACCAAGCCCGAGGGCATTTTGCTCAATCGCACAAATGAAAGCGTTCCGCAGATCAAGGAACTCTACTGCTTTTCGGACCGTTCATGCCTGAACCCGGCGCTCGTCGAAGGCCTGGTCGACGCCATCGCCGCGCATGAGTCCTTGCTGCTCACCTACGAAAAAGACTATGGCGTAACGTATCGCATTTTGGATGAGCCGCTGCTAGAGGTTGGTTTGGGCACTGCTTTCGATATCAACGATACGCGCGGCATCGACGTCAAGCTCACTCATGCCTACCAAGAAATGCTTGCCGATGGCACCATGGAACGCCTAGTGTCAAAGTACTTTGATGACCCTTCGCCATTTTTGAATGTGGAGGGCCTGTCATGATCGATGCGCCTGACCACGCCGTAGAGGAGCGGACCAATCGTTCGGCAGGGGCATGGCTCCTTGTCGCTCTGCTGGGGATAGTGCTCTCGGTTGCTGCCGGCATGATGAGCTACGGTTACATGACGGCCCAAGCCGAGCAGCGCTTTGCCGACGTTGTCGATTACGTGGCGACGCAGAGCCTTTCCTATGATGCATTCAATAGCGCCTATACGACCAAAAACCTGATACGCGTTATGGAGATTGCCGGAGAGGCAGCGCGCGATATGGAGCGCGACGGTTCGGTGGATAACACAAGGCTGGAGCTATATGCCGACCAGTTCAACGTGAGCGCACTGATCGTGACGGACGCATCGGGCAATTTGGTGTCTGAGTCCTCGACGGATGGCGTGGGCTACGAGTCGCTTGCTACGTATCTCAAGGAAGCACCCGTGCTGGAGGTGGCAACTCATCCGCTTAAGTCCTATACCGCCCGCATCACGCTTGCGGATGATTCGGTCGCAGACATTGGCTGCGTGACTCGGCAGGATGGCGAGGGCATCGTTATCGCGGTAAGGCATCAGAGCGCGAAGGCGGTTGCAAGCAATACACTCAAACTGCAGAGTTTGCTCGAAGGCTATGAAACCATCGATAGCGGCAATATCGTGATCGAAAGCGACGGCAAGGTCGTTGCGACCAATGTCGTTGAACCCACTGTATTGGGCGTATTCGATCTGCCTGCGACGGACGTCTTCATTGTCGACGGTATTAAGGATCGATGCCTGGCCGGTAAGGTCAAATTGATTAACGCCGACGGCGAGTGGTATTTGGGCACATTTGGAAAAGCGCACAAATTCTATGTGTACACCTATGCCTCGGCACGGCGTTACTTTGAGGTTGTCGCGGCTGTTGCTGCCGGCGTGCTGGCGCTCTACAGCGGTGTTATAGCCGTTGTTGTTATGGTGCGTCGCCGCGCTGATCGCCGACGTTTGACGGACTTGCTGCAGCAGGAGCGCGACTATGGCGACAAGCTGGCAAAGGCAGCGCGTGAGGCCTCGTCTGCCAACTCGGCAAAGACAGAGTTTCTGCGTCGCATGAGCCACGATCTGCGCACGCCCATCAACGGCATTCGCGGTATGGTCGAGGTTGGCGATGCCAACGCGGACGATCTGCAAAAGCAGACTGAGTGCCGCTCAAAGATCTGGACGGCATCGGGACTGCTGCTCGACCTTGCCAACGAGGCCCTGGATATGAGTCGCCTGGAGAGCGGGCAGATTGACTTGGAACTCGTGCCCACAAATTTGGTGGCCCTCAATCGCGAGGTGTGCGATATTCTGGAGCGCCAGGCCGAGGAGCGTCTGGTTACAATTATTTGTGACCAACGAACCCTTGTTCATCCCTATGCGCGGGTGAGCGTGACGCACCTCAAGCGCTTGTTGCTCAATATTGCCGGCAATGCCGTCAAGTACAACCGCCAGGGCGGCTATGTTCGCCTGGTGTGCCGCGAGGTGGAGCCAACGGATGGCGTCCCCGTCTATGAATACACGATCGCCGACAACGGTATTGGCATGAGCGAGGAGTTCCAACAGCACCTCTACGAGCCGTTTTGCCGCGAGGAGCAACAGGTGGAAGGCGCTTCATCGGGAACTGGCCTGGGCGCGCCTATCGCAAAACAGTTGGTCGAGCTTATGGGCGGAACCATGAGCTTTACGAGCGTCTTGGGGCAGGGGACGACGTTTACCATCCGCCTGCCGTTCGAGAAATGCAAGCGCTCCGAGATTCCTCAGGCAGTTCGCGCGGATGCGGGCGATGGTGATGCGCTCCAGGGCTTGCGCGTTTTGCTCGTAGAGGATAACGATCTGAATGCCGAGATCGCGCAGTTTACGCTCAGCCGTGCCGGCGCCGTCGTGACGCATGCTAAGGATGGCGAGTCTGCCGTTGAGGCGTTTGCCGCGAGCGCACCGCACGAGTACGACGTGGTGTTGATGGACATCATGATGCCTGGCATCGATGGCCTTGAGGCCACGCGTCGGATTCGAGCATTCGATCGCGAGGATGCCGCGACCACGCCGATTATCGCCGTGAGTGCCAACGCCTTTGCCGACGACCGCAGACTTTCGCGCGAGGCGGGCATGGACGCGCACCTGAGTAAACCCGTGAGCTCGCAGGAGCTCGTTGAGGCGCTTGCGCACATAGCTGCCGACGCTTCATAGCACTATGGCCCGGTTCCAAGGTGGGTTGGAACCGGGCCATATTGTTATTTATGAGACCTGCTGAGGGGCTTACTTTTCTTGAATCTGCTTGCCGCAGAGATGCTCAATCGTAATCTCGTAGAGCTGGACGCCCTTAATGTCCTTGGCGATTTCCTCTTCGACCTCCTCGGCAGAAGGGTAGTACTTAAGGGCGAGCTGGCGGACTTTGTCCTCGATAAACGCGGGGGTGTCATTCGCCAGGCGACAGCGGCCAAAGACCACGGTACTCATAACGTAGGGAGCCCAGTCACCGTCCTTGTACCACTCGTTGCCGTAAACGGTAAAGCAGACCTTGTCATCGCGCTTGAGTGCGTCGACCTTGTGGCCGGCCTTGGCGCCATGGAAATAAATCTTGTCGTGCTCGGCGTCGAAGAAGTAGTTGACGGGAATGGCGTACGGGTAGCCATCGTCGCCGTTGACGGCAAAGACGCCGCGCTTGCAGGTGGCGAGCAGTTCGCGCGCTTCCTCGTCAGTGATGGCGCGTTTCTTTCGACGTAAGGGCCTAAACATCATTGGCTTCCTTTCTGCTGCGTATGGTTGTTGAGCACAAACTATAGCGAAACAGCTCCGTTTTTCTTGATGCGGGCGAGTATGTTTTTGAGCTTGTTAAAGTCGAGCGGTTTGGACAGATGGGCGTTCATGCCGGCGTCGTGTGCCGCCTTGGCGTCTTCGGCAAAGGCATTGGCGGTGAGCGCGATGATGGGGATATCGGCTGCATCGACCTTCTCGCTCAGGCGAATCGCGCGGGTTGCCTCATAGCCGTCCATGTCCGGCATCATAATGTCCATCAGGATCGCATCGAAGCTGCCGGCGGGACGGCCAACGTATAGGTCGACCGCTTCGTTGCCATCGGCGGCGCGAGTTACGACAATGCCTTCGCTTTCGAGCAGCGCCTGGGCAATCTCGGCATTGAGCTCGTTATCTTCTGCCAAAAGAACGTTCATGCCGGCAAGCGAGCAGCTGTCTGCTTGCTCGTCCGCGCGTTCTCTTGCCTGAGGGTCTTTGTCGATATCGAGTGGAATCTGGACGTTGAACGTACTCCCCACGCCAACCTCACTCGAAATCTCAATCGTGCCGCCCATCAGTTCAATAAGCGACTTGACGATTGGCATGCCCATGCCGGTTCCTTGGAACTTGCTGCGCGCATCGTCACCTTCTTGGGCAAACGGCTCATAGATATGCTTTAAAAACTTGGGAGTCATACCAATGCCGGTATCCGAAACGCTAAAGCAAAAGAGCGCGCGCCCGTTATCGAGTGGCTTGGTCTTTGAGCTAAAGGTGACGGAGCCGCCGTGCTTGTTGTACTTAATGCTGTTGTCTAACAGGTTGATCATGATCTGTCGGATATGGGTGGGACTGCCGATCATGTATGGCCCCGTGGCGTACGGCAGACTATTGTCCTGCATTGTGATGCCGTTACTGGACGCGCGGAGCTTGCACAGCACCAGTGTATCGTCACAGAGCTCTTTGAGGTTAAAAGGCGTATGCTCCAGTGTTAGCTTGCGGTCTTCGATTTTGCCCATCTCGAGGATGTCGTTGATCAGCGAGAGCAGGTGATTGGCGGCAACGCGCGCCTTGGCACGGCTTTCGCGGGCGACCTGGATATCGCCTTCCTTCAATTCCTCGATCTCGATAAGGCCCAGGATACCGTTGAGCAGTGTACGGATGTCGTGGCTCATGCGCGTGAGGAATGCCGTCTTGGCGGCGTTGGCGGCGTTGGCGGCGTCGGCTTTTTTGCGCTCGGTTCGAGCGCGCACGAGCGCCCAGATGAGCAGGACGATACCGACCGACAACATACCGATGAGGGCAGCTGCAACGGCGGCACGGTTGCGATAAAGGAATTGAAGCGTGTTGGATTCCTGGGCCGTGTACGACGTGGAGGAGTAATTGCTTGCGGAGAGCGATTCTCCGGCATTGATGATGCCCTTGTTGATGATTCCCAACAGCTCGGGTTTTCCGCGCGAAATCCAGCACGAGAGCTCACAGGTGTCAGGGAGCTCGGTCGTCTCGTAGCCTTCGAGATCATAACGGTCGCCGATGGTTTTTACACGTGAACTGGGAGCGACGATGCAGTGCGCCGTTCCCCTCCTGAGGGCGTCGAACGCTTCATCGGCGGATTGGTATTCGGTCACGGTCGCTGTGGGGAACAGACTTTCAAGTACATTTGGGTTGATAAACGATGATTTGGTGCAGGCGATGTTCTGAAGGTCTTTGTTCAGGTTGCCGCCGGTGTGGATGGCGGTGAGGGACACGGTTCCCAACGATACCGACTGCACAACGCCAGATTGCTCGGCAAACCAGTAATCTCGGTATACCGGCAGCGCAACGTCGATGCTTCCCTTTGACAGGGCCTTTGACATCATCTTGTAGCTATCAAAGGCGACGGTTTTGACCGTAATGCCAAATTTATCGTGCAACGTCGTCGCAAGCGATGCGAGCGAGCCTTCCATTTTGCCGTCTTCGTCTTCGTTGCAGTAGGGGAGTTTGCCCGTAATGTAGCCAAGCGTGATGGTGTTGTCATTTGCTTTGAGCCAGGAACGTTCGGGGCCGTTGAGCGATGATGAACCGCTGTTTTGGGCCGAGTAGTTAGATTTGACTTCGTCGATATAGCGTGGGTTGACGCGGGCGATTGCCGACATGGCGGCATTGATGTCGTCCATCAGGTCGGGGCGGCTTTTGGGGAC
>DBGBJN010000226.1:0-2573 GCA_048449885.1 Collinsella sp. | reverse complement strand
TCCTGCAGCCAATCCTGCATGGTGGCGGCAATGGTCTCGAGCGTACGGCCGTGGAAGCCGCCGCGCATGCACACGATGGTGTTGCCGCCATTACCGGCACGCTTGGCGTACAGGCGCGCGAGCTTCATCGAGCCCTCGTTGGCCTCGGCGCCAGAGTTGGCAAAGAAGGTCTCCCAAACCTGCTCATCCGCAGCCGGGGCACCAAGAGCAGCTGCCGTGGTCTCATCGCCGGCGACAATGGCATCGGCAAGCACGCGCGCACCATCTACGTCGTCGTTAGCAAGCTTGGACAGCAGCGCCGCGACCTGTCCGCGCTGCTCAATGTAGAAGTAATTGGAGACATGCATGAGCTTTTTGGTCTGTGCCTCGAGCGCCGAGAGCACAGCCGGGTCGCCATGACCTAGGCTGCACACGCCGATACCGGCAAGAAAGTCGAGGTACTCACGGCCATCGTCGCCGGTGAGCTTCATGCCGTGACCCTCGACAAACTCGACCGGAGAGCGGCCAAAGGTATGCATAACGTAATGGGATTCAAGCGATTGCTGAGCTGCAAGTGACATGGGATGCCTTTCGTTGGGCGCCAGACGGCGCGGGGCTATGGGTGCAGGAATGGGGCGGCTGCGGGTCAGCTAGACCGTCTGAAGCTTCTCGACCTCGTCAAGGTTCTCGGTCAGACGCGCAGCAAACGTCGAAAGCGGATGCGGATGCGTATCGAACTCGTAAGCCGTCTCGGTGGAATGGATCACGGTGCCGACGCCGGCATCGGTCAGCAGCTCCAGGAGCAGCGAATGCGGCGTAGTACCGTTAATGATGTGGGCACGAAATACGCCGCCGGTAAGCGCATCGACGGCCGCACGCAGCTTGGGAATCATGCCCTTATCGACCTCGCCGCCGTAGAGCATTTCGTTAACCTCGTCGAGCGTTAGGTTGGAGATAAGCGAGTCCTTGTCGCTAAAGTCCTTGTACAGGCCATCGACATCGGTCAAAAAGATCGCCTTATGCGCGTGGAGCGCCGCGGCAACGGCACCGGCGGCGGTATCGGCGTTGATGTTGAAGAAACCGCCGTCCTCCCCCGCCGCGACGGTAGCGATGACGGGAATGTACTCGCTATCGAGTAAGCGCTCGATATAGTCGGTGTTGACGTGCGTCACTTTGCCCACACGACCGAGCTCGGGGTCGAGCGGCTCGGCGATGAGCGTGCCGGCATCACTGCCCGACACGCCCACGGCCAGGTTGCCGTGGTGGTTGATGGCAGCAACCAGCTCTTGGTTGACCTTGCCGCCCAGTACCTCGCGCACGATATCCATAGTCGCCGGCGAGGTCACGCGCTGGCCGTTCTTAAACTCGACGGGAATATCGTAATGGCTCAGCGCCTCGTTGATAGCCTTGCCGCCGCCGTGCACGATAACGGGGCGCATGCCGATGATCTTGAGCAGGACGATGTCGCTCATCACGTCGCGACGCAGCTGCTCGTCGACCATGGCTGCACCGCCGTACTTGATAACGACCGTCTTGCCGGTCAAGTTCTTAATCCACGGCAGCGCTTCGAACAGCAGCTGCGCGGTTGCTTCGTTGGATTCGCTCGAACGACAATCGCGTGCGAATTTCATAATCTGCCTCGTCTTTCATATCGTTATCGCGCCGTGCTCAGCTGTCCGCAATCGCGGCAAGATGCGCAGCGTGCCTGGAATCTAGGAACGGTAGTCGCCGTTGATGGAGATGTACTCATGCGTGAGGTCGCAGGTCCACACGGTCGTTGCCGCGTCGCCTGCGCCCAGGTCGGCCGAGATCACGATCTCGGGCGCCTCGAAACGTCGTAGAGCCTCGTCCTCGTCAAAGGGAACAGTCAGACCGTCGCGACAGACGGGCATGCCCATCATGTCGATGGAAACGTCTTCCTGATTAAATTTCACGCCGCACTTGCCAAGCGCCATAGCAACGCGACCCCAGTTGCAGTCGTGGCCGGCGATGCAGGTCTTAACGAGCGGCGAGTTGGCAACGGCACGGGCGGCGATATCGGCTTCCTCGTCGTTCACGGCGCCGGTAACGTTGACCGTAACAAGCTTGGATGCGCCCTCACCATCGGCGGCGATATTGCGCGCCAGGCTCTCGCACACCTCGTGCACGGCAAATGCCAACTCGTCAAAGGCATCGGAGCCCTCGACGATAGGCTCGACATCTGCGGCAGCGGCGCCGGAGGCAAGCATGATGCAGGTGTCGTTGGTTGAGGTGTCGGAATCGACCGTTACCTTGTTAAAGGTCTGCTTGACGGTCGAGAGCAGCAGGGTATGAAGTGCCGCAGGCTCGACGGGGGCATCGGTGGTGATAACTGCGATCATGGTGGCCATGTTGGGCATGATCATGCCCGAGCCCTTGCACATTCCACCTACCGTATAGACATTGCCCGCATGACCCGCAGCCTCGCTGACGTAGGCCACGGCGTACTCCTTGGAGTGCGTGTCGGTCGTCATGATGGCGCGAGCGGCATCGGCGCCACCGTGGGCGGAGAGCGCCTCGTAGGCAGCAGGAATGGCGGTCTCAAACGTGTCGATCGGCAGAATCTGGCCAATCAC
>DBGBJN010000225.1:0-2606 GCA_048449885.1 Collinsella sp. | reverse complement strand
CCATCGCGCACGATATCGCAGAAGCACCGTGTACGCTCGTCGAGTTGTGCCGGCAGGCGAAAGTCGCTGTGATAGGCGATGCTCGCTCGGATGAGCTCGTCATGCGCACCGGTTTCGATAAAGTCACGGATGTTTGTCGTGGCGGGTGCATCGGCGGGATTCTCGCCAAAGAGGATCTCGATGCCCAGCACCGCATGGCTTATGCTCTCGGCGTCCTTAAAGGTGTTCCAGCGTCGCAGCTGCTCAAAGCGGCCCATATCGTGCAGCAGGCCGCAAAGCCATGCCAGGTCAATATCTTCTGACGACCAGTCCTGCTCGCGCGCCACGGCATCGCATGCCTCGGCAACGTGGTACGTATGCTCGATTTTGAGCGCGATGCGTGGGTTGGTGGCGTCGTAGGCATCGGTGTAGCTTTTGAAGGCCGCGCGCGCCCGGTCTCGATCGATAGCTGTCATAATGACTTCCTAAAAAGTTGTGTCTTTCGATCCGGTGGCAATTGTAGGTGAACTCGGTTGCTGTCGGATGATGATTCTGCCGTATCGCTACATGCGGCTTGGAGACCTTGTCAGGATGAGAAGCGTATGGTGCTCAAAATCGTTAGAACCGTCTGGCCGGTGATGCTTACCTATGTTGCAATAGGCGCGCCGTGCGGAATGATCATGGGGCAGACGGGAATGGAGCCCTGGATGGTCTTTGCTCTGAGCAGCACGTTTGTGACGGGCAGCGGGCAGTTTATGATCTGCAATCTTTGGCTGGCGGGCGTACCGGCACCTTCGATTATCGCGAGCGTCGCCGCCATCTCCTCGCGCTTTGCGCTTTACTCGGCATCGATCGCACCGCATCTGAGGGGTGCCTCGAAGCGTCAGACGCTGGCTGTTGCCGCGACACTTACCGAGGAGGCATACGGCATCTCGCTTGCCAAGTTGGTTGAAGGGGAGGATTGGGGCCCGCGTGAGTCCTTCGTGCTCAACGTGATCCTTATCGCAACATGGGGCGTTTCGTGTACGACGGGCGCCATCGTCGGCGCCGTTGTCGATGTTCCCACCGCCATTGCAGCCTTTGTCTGCACCTCACTCTTTATCTGCCTGCTCTTTTCGCAGCGGCTGTCGCGCGGCAACGTTGTCGCGGCGGTTTCGGGCGCGGTGTCCGTCGCCGTATGCAAGTTCTTGGGCCTCACGAATATTGCCGTGCCGGCAAGCGTCGTGGTCGGCATTGCCATTGCGCTGGCGTGCGATGCTGTATTTGACGGAAGAGGTGCCCGCGATGCCCGTTAACGAGTTCTTGATTCTGTGGCTGTCGTCGTGGGCTGCTATCGCGTTCTTTCGCATCGCGCCGGCGTTTGCCTTGCGCGGGCGGACCCTGTCGCCACGCATTACCGAGGCCCTGGGCTATATCCCGCCCGCTGCCTTTGCCGCGCTGGTCGCCAACGACTTGGTGAGCCCCGGCGTGTTCGACGCGGGACTCTGGCCTGCCTTGGTTCCCTGGATTGCGGCCGTCGGCGTCGTGGTCGTGGCGGTCAAGACAAAATCGATGCTGTGGTGCTGCGTCTCGGGCATCGTACTCTATATTGTCTTGAGCCTTATATAGGGGTGGCGTCGCGGGCGCCGAATCTCGTTCCATCCCAACTTGTCGAATTTTTCACCGAGCTGGTCTATTTCTTCTGGTACCATGGTCAAACTTTACTGTAGCAAAGCATGACGTGGGCTTTTGTTCCGCGTCAGCGGAAATGGGGGTTTCATGGCACAGGAAGCGACCGCCAACGAGCAAAAGAAATTCAAGGTTCCGCGCATCCCGGGCGACATCATGATCTATCCGATGATCGTCGGTCTTTTGCTCAACACCTTCTGCCCGCAGGTTTTTGAGATCGGCGGCTTCTTTACGGCTGCCTGCCGCGGTGGCTCCAATACCATCGTCGCCGCGATCCTGCTGTTTGTGGGCGCCGGCATCAGCTTCAAGTCCACGCCGGGCGCCATCAAGACCGGCATCGTCGTGCTGATTCCCAAGCTGGTCGTCGCAGCGGCTCTCGGCCTGGGTGTGGCATATTTCTTTAACGATAACTTCCTGGGTCTGAGCTCCGTGTCTATCATCGGCGGCATTACGTTTTGCAACATGGCGCTCTATACGGGCATCATGGGCGAGTTCGGCGATGAGTCCGAGCGGGGCGCCGTCGGTATCCTGTTCTTTACGGCCGGCCCCGCCGTCACGATGATCATCCTTGGTGTTTCGGGTCTTGCCAACATCCCTGTCGGTACTATCATCGGCTCCATTTTGCCGCTCGTTATCGGCATGGTTCTGGGCAACCTGTTCCCGTTTATCAAGAACCTGCTAGTTCCCGGTGCCAACCCTGCGATTGCCGTCATCGGATTTCAGCTTGGCGCGTCCATGAGCCTGTCGAGCTTTATCACTGGTGGTATTTCCGGCATCTTGCTGGGCCTTGTCACGCTGTTTGTCGTCGGTCCCATCATCTTTGCGTTCGAGCGCCTGTGCGGTGGTAACGGCAAGGCTGCCGTGGCTTGTTCCACCATCGCCGGCACGGCTATGACCACGCCGGTTGCTCTCGCCGAGGTCGCGCCGCGCTACGCCGAGCTTGCGCCCACCGCGTACGC
>DBGBJN010000224.1:0-2199 GCA_048449885.1 Collinsella sp. | reverse complement strand
CCAGCCTTCGCCCATGTTGTTGCACACCGAAAGCACCGTGCGGGCCTTGTCCGCCATGGTGCCGATGCGCTCGGGTGCCTCAAAGCGGCGGGACTTTTCGAGCATCTCTTCCACCGGCGTGCGCATCCAGTCCACGAGCTTGATGAGCGCCTGCATACCAGCGCGCGTGGTAGCGGAGCTTCCCAACTCGTCCTTCTGCAGCTCGGCGTTGCTCATAGAGTACAGGAAGAAGTCGAGCAGGCCCGGCACCACTGCCTCGCAGCCCTCGCGCTCAATGACATCGACCACGTGGTTGTTGGCTGTGGGATGGAACTTGACCAGAATCTCGCCGACCACGCCCACGCGTGGCTTGGTGCCCTCGCCCACGAGCGGCATGGTGTCGAACGCGCGGATGGCCTCACGCGCAAGCTTGGTGTAGTTGTGCCTGTTGAACTTAGGCGCCAGCTTGCGGGCGCGCGCCATGTACTCATCGTAGAGCGCGTTGGCGGCACCGGGCGTGGCCTCGTACGGACGGCAACGGTAGAGCATCTGCATCATCACGTCGCCAAAGAGCACCGCGTAGACCGCCTGCTTGAGCAGCGCCGGCGTAATCTTAAAGCCAGGGTTGTCCTCGCCGAGCGCCACGGCCGAAAGCGAGATCACCGGGATCTCGGGGTGGCCGCTCTCGCGCAGGGCCTTGCGGATGAGTGCGATGTAGTTGGTGGCACGGCAGCCGCCGCCGGTCTGGCTGATAACCACGGCCGTCTTGGACAGGTCGTATCGACCGCTCTCGATGGCCTCCATGATCTGGCCCGTCACCAGGATCGACGGATAGCAGATGTCGTTGTTCACGTAGCGCAGGCCGGCCTCGACGGCATCGTGGTCAGTCGAGGGCAGCAGCTCCAAGTTGTAGCCAGCACCGCGGAATACCTCTTTGACCAGGTCAAAGTGGATCGGCGCCATCTGCGGGCACAGGATGGTGTAGCCCTCCTCGCGCATCTGCTCGGTAAAGGGCACCTTGGGCCACGCGGTCGAAGCGCTCTCACGCTGCGCCTCGAACGTGTACTTGCGGCTCGCGAACGCGGGGGCATCCGTAGAGGGCGCCACCGGCGCAGCATCGCCCTGCTCGTAGGCCTTGCCCGCGGCCGTGGCCTCGGCCAAGCGCTCGGCCTCCTGGTCCTTGAGCGCTGCCATGAGCGAGCGGATGCGGATGCGCGCGGCGCCCAGGTTTGACACCTCGTCGATCTTGAGCACGGTGTAGATCTTGCCGCTGGCCTCCAGAATCTCCTGCACTTGGTCGGTGGTCAGAGCGTCCAGGCCGCAGCCGAAGGAGTTGAGCTGAATCAGGTCCAGGTCGTTGCGCATCGTCACAAAACGGGCGACGGCGTACAGGCGGCTGTGATACATCCACTGGTCGACGACGCGAATCGGGCGCTCGGGCTTCACGAGATGCGCGAGCGAATCCTCGGTAAAGACCGCAAAGCCAAAGCTCGAGATAAGCTCGGGCAGGGCGTGGTTGATCTCGGGGTCGTTATGGTAAGGACGGCCGGCGAGCACGATGCCGTGACCGCCGTGGTCCTCAACCCACTTAAGAGCCTCCTCGCCCATGGTCTGGATGTCCTCGTGGAAACGCGCATCGGCCTCAAAGGCAGCGTTGACGGCGGCATCGACCTCGGAGCGCGTGATCTTGGGACCGTGCACGCGACCGCGACCGGCTTGCGCATCGGCCACACGGTCGACGGCGAGCACCTGGTACAGACGGCGCTTGAGCTCGGTCTTGTCGTGATAGGGCACAAACGGATACAGGAACTCGATGTTCTGCTCGCGAATCTCGTCGATGTTGAGCGCCAGCGCCGTGGGGTAGCTCATGACGATGGGGCAGTTGTAACAGTTGCCGGCGGTCGGATCCTCCTTGCGCTCCCAGCGCACGCACGGCATCCAAATGAAGTCGACGTCGCGGTCGATAAGGTTCATCACATGGCCGTGGCTCATCTTGGCCGGATAGCACACGCTCTCGGACGGCATGGACTCGATGCCCGCCTGGTAGGTCTTTTTGCTCGACTGGTCGGACAGCTGCACGCTAAAGCCTAGGCGCGTAAAGAACGCATGCCAGAAGGGATAGTTCTCGTACATGTTGAGCGCGCGCGGGATGCCAACGGTGCCGCGCGGGGCTTCGTCGGGGCTCAGCACCTCGCGGTTAAAGAGCAGCTCGTTTTTCTT
>DBGBJN010000223.1:0-16589 GCA_048449885.1 Collinsella sp. | reverse complement strand
ACGCCCGCTCGCGAACGCGTAATTCACCCTTCATAGAGCACATATGTGGGAGGCACTTGAGTTTTAGGATTCAAGGGTCTCCCTCTTTTTTTAGGAGGCGATTCTGTTGTCACAGTTCACCGATATCAGCCGCATTAACGTGTGCGGCGGCGACGGCGGAGCCGGATGCATGTCGTTTAGGCGCGAGGCATTTGTCCCCAAGGGCGGCCCCGATGGCGGCGACGGCGGTCGTGGCGGCAATGTCGTCATCCAGGCCGATGCTCAGCTGTCTTCGCTGATCGATTACCGCTTTAAGCATCACTTCCGCGCCGAGCGCGGCACGCACGGGCAGGGTGCCCGTCGTAACGGTAAGAGCGGCGAGGACCTGATTCTCAAGGTCCCTATGGGTACCGTGGTGCGCGAGCTCGACCCCGAGACGCAGACCCCGATGTTCGAGATTGCCGACCTCGTTCACGATGGCGAGCGCGTTGTTGTGGCGCCCGGCGGTGCCGGTGGTCTGGGCAATACGCACTTTGTGACGTCGGTGCGCCGCGCGCCCGCGTTCGCTCAGCTGGGCGAGCCGGCCGAGGAGCACTGGATCGAGCTCGAGATGAAGCTTATGGCTGATGCCGCGCTCGTGGGCTTTCCCTCGGTGGGTAAGTCATCGCTCATTGCGCGCATGAGTGCCGCCCGCCCCAAGATCGCTGACTACCCGTTTACCACGCTCGTGCCGAACCTCGGCATGGTGCGTGCCGGCGAATATTCTTACGTCGTTGCCGACGTCCCCGGTCTCATCGAGGGCGCGAGCGAGGGCAAGGGCCTGGGTCACCAGTTCCTGCGCCACATTGAGCGTACGGCCCTAATCATGCATGTCGTCGACATGACGGGTGGTTTTGAGGATCGCGATCCGGTCGAGGACTATCGCATCATCAACCGCGAGCTCGAGCAGTATGGCGCCGAGCTTTCGGAGCGTCCGCAGATTGTCGTTGCCAACAAGTGCGACGCGCCGGGCACGGCCGATAAGATTGCCGACCTCAAGCGCGCAGCGCTCGACGATGGCCATATGTTCTTTGCCGTGTCTGCCGTGACGGGCGCCGGCCTCAACACGCTGATGCTTGCCGTGGGTGAGCAGGTGGCTAAGCTGCGCGCCGAGCTGGCGGTCTCCGATGAGCCGGTCGACCTGCGCGACGATGAATGGGAGCGCCGTCGCCTGCAGCGAGAGAAGCGTTTCCGCATTGTCCAGGAAGAGCCCGGTGCCTTCCGCGTGGTCGGTCGTGCCATCGAGCGCATGGTCATTCAGACCGACTGGGAAAATGAGGAAGCCGTCATTTACCTGCAGCATAAGTTTGCGCGTATGGGTGTTGACGATGCGCTCGAGAAGGCCGGTTGCCGTGCGGGCGACGAGGTCCGCATTTGCCAGCGCGCCTTTGACTTTGAGGGCGCTGAGGACTTCTCGGAGTACGAGGAGCTCGAGGATGCTGGCGAGGACGTTGCCGTTGAAGCCATTGACGTGGCTGATGCTGCGGATGAGGGCGTCGAGGTTGTCGATGCGGCGGATGCCGCGGGCGATGCCGAGACCTCGGAGGGCGAGTAGGCCATGTCGCTGCGCGGTGGAATCGGTCTGCCCGAGCTTCCTCTAGAGGACGGGCAGGAGTTTAGGCTCGGCATTATGGGTGGCACCTTTGATCCCATCCATTACGGGCACCTGGTGACTGCCGAGCAGGCGCGCGAGTCGCTCGACTTGGACGCTGTGCTCTTTATGCCGGCGGGCTCTCCTGCTTTTAAGCTTGACAAGCCGGTGACGCCTGCTGAGGACCGTTATGCCATGACGGTCCTCGCCACCGCCGCGAACCCGGCCTTTTTGGCGAGTCGGTTCGAGATCGACCGTCCGGGCGTAACCTACACGGCCGATACGCTTCATGCCCTTCGCGACTTTTACCCGCCGCAGGTAAAGCTCTACTTTATTACGGGCGCCGACGCGATTATCGATATTGTGACCTGGCATGATGCCGAACGAATCGCTGAGCTTGCTACCTTTATTGCGGCGACGCGACCGGGTTTTGATATCGATACGGCGCGTGCCCGAATCAAAGAGTCGGGGCTGCCGTTCGACGTGCGCTATATTCAGATTCCGGCGCTGGCGATCAGCTCGACGAACATTCGTAAGCGAGTTGCCCGCGGCATGAGCGTGCGCTATCTTACGAGCGAGTCCGTGCTCGGCTACATTCGCAAACGCAGGCTATATGCCGATTTGGGTCAAGAAGATTTTGAGTGATGGGGGTCTACGTTGTCGGTAGAGGATCAGTTTGAGGGCGATGAGCGCGCGCTGCTCAAGCGCATTCAAGAGCTGCTCGATGTTCGCATGAAGGATAAGCGCAAGCGCTATGTGCATTCGCTGGGTGTTGCCGAGACCGCACTTCATCTGGCCGAGGTCTACGGCGTTGACCGCTTTGATGCCGCTGCCGCCGGCCTGATCCATGACTGGGACAAAGTGCTCTCCGACGACGAGCTGGTCACGCGCGCTCTGCATTACGGCATTAAGATTGCCGGCTCTCCTTCCGCCGCGACGCCGCTTTTGCATGGCCCTGTTGCCGCCTATGAGCTTCCGCAGCTTTTTCCCGAGCTGTCGCCGGCCGTTTTCCAGGCTGTCGACCGTCACACCGTGGGTGCCTGCGACATGACGCCGCTCGATATGGTGGTCTTTGTGGCCGATGCCATCGAGCCCAACCGCCACGGCGACTATGCACATGCGCTGCGCAAGATGGTGGGGGAGTCGACGCTCGACGAGTTGTTCTTCTCCTGTTTTGCGCAGGGTTTGGTCTATGTGATTCAGTCCGGGCGCTATCTTTATCCCACGGCTATTTCGATTTACAACCATTACGCCCAGCTGCGCTAGCTCGGGCTGTCTAGAAAGAGGTATTCCATGGCCGACGAGACCATGACCGACGAGCAGATTCTTGAAGGTGTGGAGCACAAGAGCTTCGTCGCCACGTCCGACCGCACCGCTGCCTCGCTGTCCGCGAGCGGTGTCGCCGCCGAGGATGTCGCCCGCGCCGCCGCGCAGGCCGCCTACGACAAGAAGGGCGAGGACGTTCAGGTGCTCGACCTGACCGAGCTTTCCGATGTGTGCGACTACTTTGTGCTTGCCACCGGTACCAACAACCGCCAGGTCGATTCTATCGTCGACGAGATCGAGGAGAAGGTCGCCGCGGCTTGCGGCGAGCATCCGTTCTCCATCGAGGGCCGCGAGCAGAAGACCTGGATGCTCATGGACTATGGTTCGGTTGTCGTCCACGTCTTCACTCCCGAAGCCCGCGACTTCTACCGCCTCGAGAAACTCTGGGGAGACGCCCCCCAGCTCCCCCTCAACCTCCTCTAGTAGCTCATTTGAGACGGGGTTTAGCTACCCTCACGCATATCGCCGGCCAGGTGCGGTTTTCCGCACCTGGCCGGCTTTCTTTTTGCCCAAAGGCGGTTAATCGTTGAAGCGGGATTGGCGGCCGAAGGAAAGGGCGGTGTCGCCGAATTTGTCTCGGACGGCGTCGATGGCGACGGAGAGGTCGCGGCGGTCGCTGGATTGGGCTCCGCGGTCATCGATCTCGCAGAACAGGTCAGTCTGGATGCCGCCTTGGTGGTCGAAGTCGCTCATGCCGATGCCCGCCAAGCGAACATGCATGCCATCCTGCCAGATGTTGTCGAGCAGTTCGAGTGCAACCGCCACGAAGATGTTCTCATCGTCGGTCGGATGAGGCAGCCGGCGCTGTGCCGTACGCCCGCTGCCATACGAATACTTAAGCTTGAGCGTTACCGTGGCACCCGTCAGCCCCTGACGGCGCAGGCGGCGTCCCACTGACTCTCCCAACAGCGCAATCGCCGCCTCAATATCCCCACGCTCAGTTAAATCTTTAGCAAAGGTGCGTTCATTGCTGACCGACTTGACCTCGCGCTCTTCATCGAGGCTCGTGACTTCGGAGATTTCGAGTCCCAGCGCACGCTGGCGCATGCGTTCGCCGTTGACGCCAAAAATAGAGGCCAAGGTGGATTCCGGTGCACGTGATAGCTCGCCGAGGGTGTAGATGCGCATGCGGCGCAGTCGCTCCTCGGCCGAGCGCCCGATGCCGCTCATGGCAGATACCGGCAGCGCGGCCAAAAAGCGCTGCTCGGTTCCGGGGCGCACGATGGTCAGCCCAAACGGCTTATCCCGCTCGCTTGCGATCTTTGCGACCGTCTTGTTGCAGCCCACGCCAATGGAACAGGTCACTCCCAGCCCTGCCACGCGGTCGCTTATACGCCGCGCAACCAGCAGCGGGTCTTCGGGCGCAAAGCGACCCGGTGTGATATCGATAAAGGCTTCGTCGATGGATACGCGCTCAACACGCGGGGTCTCGTCGGCGAGAATCGCCATGACCTGCGCGCTCACCTCGCGGTATCGGTCAAAGTGCCCGTGTGTCCAAATGGCTTGCGGGCACAAGCGCTGTGCCTCGGCCGAGGCCATGGCAGAGTGCACGCCAAAGCGACGCGCCTCATACGAACAGGTGGACACGACGCCACGCGAATCGGCGTCTCCGCCCACGATGAGCGGCTTTCCTCGCCATTCGGGATGATCGAGCATCTCCACGCTCGCAAAAAACGCATCAAGGTCCATGAGGCCAACCGCCGGACCCGTCCAGGGAGGCGGCGTGACGCCCATGGCATCCTCATAACCGTATGTATGTTCGCGTCTTTCCATGTCATGAGTATACCGCGCAGCTCATGTGGGGTGCGTGTATGTGCTTGCAAATCCCGAATTCTTGTCTAAGATATGGATTTGCCCTCGACTACACCGAAGAAGTTGGTCTCACGGACTTCACCTGCCCGCGTCGATGGCGTATTATGTTCAACGTTTGTTTGTAGTTGCAGCCTAAAGCTGCTTGGTTGGAGGAGTTTCCTTTGGCAGTCAAGATTCGCCTTGCTCGTCACGGCGCTAAGAAGCGTCCGTACTACCGTGTCGTCGTCGCCGATTCCCGCGCCCCGCGTGACGGTCGTATCATCGAGGAGGTTGGCCGCTACAACCCGATGACCGCCCCCAAGACCATCAACCTCGACCTCGAGAAGATCGCCGACTGGCAGTCCAAGGGCGCTCAGCTCACCGACGCCGTCGCCGCTCTGGTCAAGGCCGCCAACGAGGGCGAGAAGACCGAGACCGTCGTCAAGAAGTCCAAGAAGCAGCTCGCCAAAGAGGCCGAGGCCGCTAAGGCTGCCGCTGAGGCCGCTGAGGGCGCCGAGGAGTAAATCGTGCCTGAGGTTGACGCTGCACAGCTCGAGGGTGAGGCAATGCTCTCAGATCGCATCGCCGATCTCGTCGAATATCTCGTTGTTCAGATCGTCGACGACCCGGATTCCGTGAGCCTTGAGGTCATCGATGGTGACGACGCCTCTACGATTGAGGTTTCGGTCGCCGAGGATGACGTCGCTAAGGTCATCGGCCGTCGTGGCCGTACCATCAAGGCCATTCGCACGCTCGCCCGTGCACTGGCCGCTCGCCTCGACACTGCTGTCGAGGTAGAGGTTCTGGGCTAGGACCTTGAGGTCCCAGTACAAAAACATCGCCCGTGTGGTCAAGCCGCACGGAAGGAAGGGGGAGGTCCTCGCGCAGCCGCTGCGGGGGCTTCCTTCTGTATTAGAGCCTGGTATGCGCGTCGCCCTGACGCCGCCGGCGCTAAAGCGCGACCGCTTTTGCACGGTCGTGTCCGTCACCGATACGGGCGATGGCGATCTGGTCTCGTTTGAGGGCATTGACGACTTGACGGCCGCCGAGGGCATCACGGGATGCTATGTGCTGGCAAATCGTGACGATTTTGAGCTCGATTCGCTCGACGCTGCCTATACCGACCTGATGGGTCGCGAGGTGGTCGACGAGCGGTTCGGTTCGCTCGGCACGATCGTCGAGATCATGTCGACGCCCGCTAACGATGTTTGGGTTGTTGAGGGCGATCGGTACGGCGAGGTACTGATTCCCGTGATCGAGCAGGTCGTGCTCGATCTTCCCGACACAGGAACAATTTCCGTCCACGTTATGGACGGCCTGATCGATATGGACAAGTAGGGAGGACAACATGCTGATTGAGACCCTTTCGGTCTTTCCCGAGATGTTTGAGCCCGTCATGTCCACATCGATCTTGGGCCGCGCCCGCAAGGCCGGCCTTTTTGATTTTAAGGCGTATAACCTGCGCGACTGGACGCACGACCGCCATCGTACCGTCGATGACGAGCCGTACGGCGGCGGGCAGGGCATGCTCATGAAGGTCGAGCCTATTGCCGAGGCCATCGAGGCCATCAGCTCCGAGGGTCCCAAGCCCACCGTAGTGTTCTTCACCCCCTGTGGCGAGCCCTTTACGCAGCATGTGGCCGAGCGCCTGCTCAAAAGTGAGCGCCTGCTGTTTGTGTGCAGCCGCTACGAGGGCGTCGACGAGCGTGCGTATGCGTATGCCGATGAGCGTCTGTCGATCGGCGACTACGTGCTTACGGGTGGCGAACTTCCCGCTATGGTCGTTGCCGATGCCGTTGTACGCCTGATTCCCGGCGCCCTGGGCGACGAGATGAGCAATGTGGACGAGTCGTTCTCGACCGCCGAGGACGGAGGCCTGCTCGAGTACGCGCAGTACACCCGTCCCGCCGAGTTCAACGGCGAGGGCGTGCCGCCGGTGCTCGTGAGTGGCGATCACGCCAAGGTCGATGCCTGGCGTCGCAAGAACGCCATCGAGCGCACCTGCCGCTGGCGTCCCGATCTGATCGAGACGGCGCGCCTTACGCCCGAGGAGCGTGCGTACGCGCAGGAGATTTTGGACGCTTCGTATTCGCAGAGCGAGGAGTGAGAATGGTTCCATCGCAGCATTCCGCGTTGAGGGGCGCTTTTGAGTGGATCGCGGTCATCGCGATCGCACTGGTCGCCACCTTCTTGATTCGCTCGTTTGTGGTCGAGCCCTTTGTGGTGCCCACCGGCTCCATGGAGTCCACGATCGAGATTGGCGACCAGATCCTGGCACAAAAGGTGAGCCTCGAGCTCGGTCAGCCCGTCAAGCAGGGCGATATCGTGGTGTTTCACAACCCCGATGGCACCTCCGAGCATGATGTTCTTGTCAAGCGTGTTATTGCCACGGCCGGCCAGACGGTCGACCTGCAGGATGGCAAGGTGGTCGTTGACGGCCAAGCGCTCGACGAGGACTATACGACGGGCATGAGCTGGCCACTTTCGGTCCAAGCGCCCGGCGCTCAGGTAAGCTATCCCTACACCGTTCCCGACGGGTGCGTGTGGGTGATGGGCGACAACCGCGAAAACTCTGCCGACTCACGCTACTTTGGTCCCGTCGACCGTTCGGACCTGATCGCCGTGGCGCTCGTGCGTTACTGGCCGCTCAACCGTCTGGGCGCTATCGACTAAAAACCGCTATAGTACAGTACCTAACCGTGTAATCGTTTCGACGAGGGGATATTAGAGGCATGAACGCTTCATCGCTTTCCTTCCAAGACATCATCCTGCGCCTCCAGCAGTACTGGGGCGAGCAGGGCTGCGTCATTATGCAGCCCTATGACTCCGAGGTCGGTGCCGGTACCTTCCATACCGCGACCACGCTGCGCTCGCTCGGTCCCGCCGAGTGGCGCACCTGCTATGCGCAGCCCTGCCGCCGTCCCGCCGACGGCCGCTACGGCGAGAACCCCAACCGCATGCAGCACTACTATCAGTTCCAGGTGCTCATCAAGCCTTCTCCGGTTAACGCCCAGGAGCTCTACCTGGGGTCTCTTGCCGCTATCGGTCTGGACCCCAACGACCATGACGTCCGCTTTGTCGAGGACGACTGGGAGAGCCCGACGCTCGGCGCCTGGGGCCTTGGCTGGGAGGTCTGGCTCAACGGCATGGAAGTCACGCAGTTTACGTACTTCCAGCAGGTGGGCGGCATCGAGGTCGACCCCGTGCCTGTCGAGATCACCTATGGCCTGGAGCGCATTGCCATGTATGCGCAGGGCGTCAACTCGGTCTACGACCTGGTGTGGAGCTACCTGCCCGACGGCACGCCCATGACCTACGGCGACGTGTTCCTCGAGAACGAGCGCGAGTTCAGCGCCTATAACTTTGAGGTCGCCAACGTCGAGATGATGCGTCAGAAGTTTGACGACTACGAGGCCGAGTGCCACTCCTGTCTGGAGCGCAAGCTGCCGCTGCCGGCGTACGACTGCGTCATGAAGTGCAGCCACGCCTTCAACCTGCTCGATGCCCGCGGCGCGCTGTCCGCGGTCGAGCGTGCCAACTACATCCTGCGCGTCCGCGCCGTCGCCAAGGCGTGCTGCGAGGCCTACATGGCCGAGGTCGCCGGAGTCAACGAGAATGCCGACCAGGAAGGCGAGGTGGCGTAAGCCATGGCAGACGCTAAGGATTTCCTGTTTGAGATCGGTACGGAGGAAATGCCCTCTGCACCGCTGAACAATGCCGTCAAGCAGCTTGGCACCATGATCGCCAAGGGTCTCGACGAGGCCGGTCTGGCCCACGGCGAGGTCCGCGTGATCTCGAGTCCGCGTCGCCTGGCTGCACTCGTTGCCGACGTCGCCACCGCGACCGATGAGGTTCACGAGGTCAAGCGTGGCCCCGCGGCCAACATTGCCTTCGACGCTGACGGTAACGCCACCAAGGCCGCCCAGGGCTTTGCCCGCAAGTGCGGTGTGGCTGCCGAGGACCTGGTCCGTCGCGAGGACACTGACGGTCGCGAGTATGTGTTCGCCGAGAAGAACATTCCTTCCGCACCGGCTACGCCGATTCTGACCGCTCTGTGCGAGAAGACCATCGCCGGCCTGCAGTGGCCCAACTACCGCAGCCAGCGCTGGGGTCACGAGCATGCGACCTTTGTTCGTCCGGTCCGCTGGATCTGCTGCCTTCTGGGCGAGGACGTTGTGCCCGTGTCGTTTGCCGACGTGACGAGTGGCAACACCACGCGTGGTCATCGCGTGCTTGGCCCCGGTGACCATGTGGTCGCCAGCCCCGCCGTCTACGAGCAGGTGCTCGAGGACGCCGGCGTGCTTTCTGCCGAGCGCCGTCGCGAGGCCATCCTTGCCGGTATCGCCGAGGTCGAGGCTGCCCGTCCCGGCTGCCATGTCGATACGCCCAAGAAGGTCTTTGAGGAGGTCATCAACCTCTGCGAGTGGCCGACGGTGCTCGTCGGTACCTTCGATGAGGAGTTCCTCAAGGTCCCGCACGAGATCATCTGCGAGTCCATGCTCACCAACCAGCGCTACTTCCCGATCTATGACGGCGAGGGCAAGCTCACGCGTGAGTTCGTGGTCGTCTCCAACAGCAAGCCCGAGAACGCCGAGCGCGTGATCGACGGCAACGAGCGCGTTGTGCGTGCCCGTCTGGACGATGCCAAGTTCTTCTACGAGGAGGACCTGAAGATCTCCCTCGACGAGTTCCGCGAGCGTCTGGCCAAGGTCGCCTTCCAGGAGAAGCTCGGTAGCGTGCTCGCCAAGTCCGAGCGCATTGAGCAACTCGCGCTTGCCATCGCTCGCGAGGCCCATCTGGGCGCCCACCTGGCCGCCGATGCCGATCGCGCCGCGCACCTGTGCAAGGCCGACTTGGTATCCAACGCCGTCGTCGAGTTCACGAGCCAGCAGGGCGTGATGGGCGGTTACTACGCCACCGCGATGGGGGAGAACGACGAGGTCGCCCACGCCATTCGCGATCATTATCGTCCCCGCTTTGCCGGTGACGAGCTGCCCGAGGGCACCGCTGGCTGCATCGTGGCCTGCGCCGACAAGCTCGATACCATCGCCGGTATCTTTGCCATTGGCGAGCCCCCGACCGGCTCCTCCGACCCCTACGCGCTGCGTCGTGCCGCTATCGGCATCATCAACATCCTGCGCGACCGCCTGCCGATAGACCCCACGTCGCTCATCGACTTCGCCCTCGAGCTCTACAGTGAGCAGGGCATTGAGTTCGACGCTGCCGAGGTCGCCCAGCAGGTTCGTGACTTCTTCCATGGCCGCCTGGTGAGCATGGCCCGCGACGAAAAGGTCCCGGCCGATACCGTTGCCGCCGTCTCCGCGGTGCACATCATCGCCCCTTCCGTCTTCTTCGCCCGCTGCGCCGCCCTCGACGAGGCCCGCAAGAACGACGCCGAGACGTTCGACAACCTTGCGACCGCCTATGCTCGCGCCGCGCATATCTCCAAGCCCGAGCTGGGCGTGGAGTACGACCGCAGCCTGATGGGCGAGGTCGAGCTCGCGCTTGCCGATGCCTCCGAGGCTGCTCAGACCGCTGTAGATGCCGCCCTCGCTGCCGAGGATTACCCGGCCGCATTTGCTGCCCTCGCCGCCCTGCGCGCGCCCATCGACCGTTTCTTCGACGAGGTTATGGTCATGGACAAGGACGAGCAGCTCCGCGATAATCGCCTTAAGCTGCTCAACCGCTTCGAGGCCGTTTTCTCCGGCATCGCCAACATCGGTGAGCTTGCCCGCAAAAAGTAAGCCAGCCTGCGCATAAGCGCAAAAGGAGCCCCGCATGGATTGCCCGGTCACCGCTCGTCCCACCGTTATCGTTATCTCCGACTCGCTCGGCGATACCGCTTGTGAGGTGGTGCTTGCGGCGTCCGGGCAATTTGATGAAGGGGCTTTTCATCTCTTGCGCCTGCGCAAGGTGAACTCTGTGGAGCAGGTTAAATCGTTTGTGGGCCCGCGTGTCGATGCAGACCATCGCGATATTGCCGTGTTCCATACCATTGTCGATCCGGCGCTTCGCGCCCGCGTGCTCGATTACCTGGGTATGCTGCATATCCGCTCGGTCGACCTGATCGGCCCGACGCTCGCCGTGCTGTCGTTGCTCATTGGCGTGCCGCCCAAGGGCGTCGCGGGCGTGATTCACAAAACCGATGACCGCTATTTCCATCGTATCGAGGCCATGGAGTATTTTGTTGAGCACGACGACGGGCGCGGTTGCGACGATCTGTCGGGTGCCGATATCGTGCTGCTGGGCGTATCGCGCACGTCCAAGACGCCGCTGTCGATGTATCTGGCCTATCAAGGTTACAAGGTTGCCAACGTCCCTCTGGCGCACGGCATGGAGCCGCCGAAGTCGATTTACGAGGTTGACCCAATGCACCTGTTCGGCCTGATTTCGACCGTCGATGTGATTTCCGAAATTCGCGATAGCCGCTTGGGCGATGACTACGCTCGTGCCGTTGCCGGCTCCTATGCCGAGCCCGAGAGCGTGCGCAGCGAGCTTGAGGAAGCTCGTGCCCTCATGAAGCGCCTAGGCTGCTTTGTGGTGCGTACCGACGGCAAGGCCATCGAGGAAAGCGCTGCCGAGATCATTAGCCACTTGGAGGAAATCCAAGAAGTCCGTGCCCGCCGCGCCGCCCGTCGAGCCTAATAGTAGCAGCATTTTGATAAAGCGATTTAGCAAAAATATCGCATCTGACCTGCACTTTCTTACAGTGGTATCTTCATAAGGTAACCACCTTTACCTACCGTTTACCGCCAGTTTTAGCACGTTTACCAAACCGCGCATCCTCTGCTTAAGCCCGCTCAAAACCCGCCGTATAGTTCCCTCACGGCCCACATCTGGCGGGTCGATTCGTTACCACGGTCGTGCGCGTAAGTGTATGGAAGGGGAAGTATCGTGAGCGATTGCAAGAGGGTTTACCGTTTTGGAACCGACGCCCAGGGCACCTGTGTCACTGAGGGCGACAAGTCCATGAACTTCGTGCTTGGCGGCAAGGGCGCAAACCTTGCCGAGATGAGCCGCATCGGCCTGCCGGTTCCTGGTGGTTTTACCATTACCTGCCAGACCTGTGTCGAGTACTCCGGTGCCGGCAACGTCTGGCCCGAAGGCGCGCTCGATGAGATCGTTGCCGCCGAGGAAGACCTCGAGTCCCGCTGCGGCAAAAAGCTCGGTGACGCCTCCGATCCGCTGCTCGTGTCGGTTCGCTCGGGCGCTCCGTTTTCCATGCCCGGCATGATGGACACGGTCCTCAACTTGGGTCTCAACGACGACTCCGTTCAGGGTCTCATTGCCCAGACGCAAAACCCGCGCTTTGCTTGGGATAGCTACCGCCGCTTTATCCAGATGTTTTCCAACGTCGTCATGGGCGTTGACGCCGACCTGTTCGAGAACGCCCTGACCCAGGCCCGTCTGGTCGCCGGCGTTCGCGTCGATTCCGAGCTTTCGGCCGAGGACCTACAGGAACTCGTCGAGACCTTTAAGGGCATCTTCTCCGAGAACGTCGATGCCGCCCTGTATCCCGAGCTCGAGGTCGCTGACGGCAAGCCCGTCTTCCCGCACGACCCGGAGCTTCAGCTACGCCTTGCCATCCAGGCCGTCTTTGGCAGCTGGATGAACGAGCGCGCCTGCATCTACCGCAATCAGCATGGCATTTCCGACGAACTCGGCACCGCCGTCAACGTACAGGCCATGGCCTTTGGCAACAAGGGCGAGACATCTGCGACCGGCGTTGCCTTCACGCGCAATCCGGCCGACGGCACCAAGGAGTTCTACGGTGACTTTTTGGTTAATGCCCAAGGCGAGGACGTCGTCGCCGGTATCCGCAACACCGAGCCCATCGCCGACCTCAAGACCACCCCGGGCCTTGAGTCCGCGGGCGAGGAGCTCGAGCGCGTCTTCATGACGCTCGAGGTTCACTATCGCGACATGTGCGACATTGAGTTCACCATCGAGCAGGGCAAGCTCTGGATGCTCCAGACCCGCGTGGGCAAACGAACTGCCACCGCCGCCCTGCGCATCGCCATCGAGATGGTCGAGGAGGGTCTGATCACCCGCGATGAGGCTGTGAGCCGCATCGATCCCGCGCAGCTCGACCAGCTCCTGCACCCACAGTTCGACGCCTCCAAGAAGTACGAGGCTCTCGCCAGCGGTCTTAATGCCAGCCCCGGTGCCGCCGTGGGCGAGGTCGTGTTCTCGAGCGACGACGCCGTCGCGCGCGCCAACGAGGGCCACAAGGTCATTCTGGTTCGTTGGGAGACCAACCCCGACGACCTGAAGGGCATGGTCGCCGCCGAGGGCATTCTGACCAGCCACGGTGGCAAGACGAGCCATGCCGCCGTTATCGCCCGCGGCATGGGTACGCCCTGCGTCTGCGGCGTTGAGCGCTTCCATATCGACGCCGCCGAGAAGGTCGTGCGCATCGAGGGCAGTGACCGCGTGCTGCACGAGGGCGACGTTATCTCCATCGACGGTACCCAGGGTATCGTCGTCGACGGCGCCGTTGATCTGGTCTCGGCCGAGCTCACCGGCGACCTGGACACCATCCTGTCCTGGGCCGACGAAATCCGTTTGGACGAGACCAGCGGCCATGCCAACCATGTGCGCGTCAACGCCGACAACCCCGAGGATGCTGCACTCGCACTCGAGTTTGGCGCCGAGGCTATTGGCCTGTGCCGCACCGAGCACATGTTCCTGGGCGATCGCAAGAACATCATCCAGAGCTTTATCCTTTCTGACGATGAGGCCGTGAAGCAGCAGGCCCTGGCCGACCTGCTCAAGGTTCAGACCGAGGACTTCCTGGCGATGTTTAAGACCATGTCCGGTCGCGATGTGGTCGTTCGCCTGCTCGATCCGCCGCTTCATGAGTTCCTGGATAATCCTCGCGAGCTTGAGGTCGCCATCACCAAGAAGGAAGCCGCTGGCGCCAGCGAGGAAGAGCTTGCCGTCCTGCGCGCCCGCCTGCGTCGTATCGACGGCATGGTCGAGTCCAACCCGATGCTCGGCCTGCGCGGTGTGCGCCTGTCCGTCGTCTTTAGCGATCTGCCGCTCATGCAGGTTCGCGCCGTCGCCACGGCTGCTGCCCGCCTCATCAAGGAAGGCGTCGACCCGCGCCCCGAGATCATGGTTCCGCTCGTTTCCATCACGGCCGAGCATGTCCAGACGCGCGAGGTCATCGAGCGTGTCATCGCCGAGGTATCCGCCGAGGAGGGCGTCGAGCTCAACATTCCCGTGGGCACGATGCTCGAGCTGCCGCGTGCCTGCATGGTTGCCGACGAGATCGCCCATCATGCCGACTTCTTCTGCTTTGGCACCAACGACCTCACGCAGACGACCTTCGGCTTCTCCCGCGACGACGCCGAGGCCAAGTTCATCCCGCTGTACATGCACAAGAAGATTTTGAAGAACAACCCCTTCGAGACCATCGACTCGGCGGTACTCGAGCTGGTGCGCATGGCCGTCGAGAAGGGTCGCGCCACCAATCCCGACATGCACTTTGGCGTGTGCGGCGAGCACGGCGGCGACCCCAAGTCCATCAAGGGCCTGTTTAACGTGGCCGACGTGGATTACGTGTCCTGCTCGCCCTATCGCGTACCCCTCGCACGTCTTGCGGCCGCCCAGGCCAAGCTCGAGGCCAAGCGTTCCGCCTAACGTTTTGGGCGTAGACGCCTAGTGTAGCCCCCCCCTCATGCCGCCCGTCTCATTTGTGAGACGGGCGGTTATCATGTGCGGGTTTTGTCTTTTTGTCTGCGTAAAAAATTGTTCTTGCAGCAGAAACCCGCGCGTGTATACTCGAATACGTTTGTTCAACTACGTGCCGGCCATGGTGGTACGGCACCTCTAGAAGAGTAAGGAATTGCACATGGATTACATCCGCGCAATCGAGCGTCAGCAGATCCGCGAGGACATTCCTCAGGTTCGCGTCGCCGACAACGTCAAGGTTCACTACCGCATTAAGGAAGGCGACCGCGAGCGCATCCAGGTCTTCCAGGGCGACGTCATCCGCATGGCCGGCGCCGGTGCCCGCGAGACCTTCACCGTCCGCAAGATGTCCTTCGGTGTCGGTGTTGAGCGTACCTTCCCGCTTCACAGCCCCAAGATCGCCAAGCTCGAGGTCGTTCGTCATGGTCGCGTCCGTCGCGCCAAACTGTACTACCTCCGCGACAAGGTGGGCAAGGCTGCTCGCATCCCCGAGAAGCGCTAAGAAGATCGCAGCGTCTGTCCACTCGTTTGGACGTAAGGGTCACCTTCGGGTGGCCCTTCTTTTTATCTGATTTGCATGCAAGGAGGGCCTGGTATGGCCAATATGACGAGCTCGGTTTCGGCATCGCAGGTTGCCGGAGAGCTAGCGAGCGCAACGTTTGAGGAGATCCCCGCCCTCGTGGAGCATTATCGCGAGGACCCGCGCCAGCAGGTGATCAAGGCTTGTGAACGCGCCCTCAAACGCCATGCTAAGGAACTTGCCGAGCGCGAGCGCGTCAATGACATGTACGAGCTTATGCATGAGTTTGGCGGCGATGGGGTGGTCGTTGGTGTCGACGAGGTGGGTCGCGGATCGGTGGCCGGTCCCCTGACGGTGTGTGCCGTGTGCCTTCCCATGGAGCCGCGCGTCTGGGGCATCAACGATTCCAAAAAGCTCACGCCGGCGCGCCGCGAGTTGCTCTCAGTGAAGATTGCCGAGGTGGCGACGGCGATCGGTTTTTGCCATATCGCGCCTAAGGATATCGATGAGATGGGCATGGCCCGTGCTATCCGTACCGCCGTTGCGGGCGCCGTGGCCGATACGGGGCTCGAGCCCGACTGCGTCCTCATGGATGGCAACCCCTTGGGCGCTGTTCCTAACGAGCGCGATGTGGTGAAAGGCGATGCCAAGATCGCCTGCATCGCCGCAGCGTCCATCATGGCCAAGGTCACGCGTGACGAGATGATGGTCGAGTACGACGCCGAGTACCCCGAGTACCATCTGGCCGAGTCGAAGGGCTATGCGAGCCCCGAGCACATCGAGGCCATTCGCAAACATGGACTTTGTCCGCTGCATCGCGTGAGCTTTTGCGGAAACTTTCTGCAGACTGAGCGCCTTTTCTAGGCCAATTGTGGAGACAGGGACCTCTGGGGTTTTATAAACCTGCTGGTAGCTGGCCGTATGCAGCACCATTGCTGCGTACGGCCCGTTTTTTGTCGGCATTTGGTCAGCTTTTGGTTTGCTTCCGGTACTTACCCGCATGAAAGGTGCCCTCATCATCGGGGCAATGCAGTGTGCGGGAAAGGAGACCCCATGAGTGCCGCAAGCAAAAAGAGCAAGACGCAGCAGCTCAAGGAGCGTTGGGAAAACGGCGAGCTCGACTGCGGGGCGATGACGCCCGAGTTTATCAAGGGACTCAGTCCCCGCGAGCTGGGCATGCTGGGCGAGCTGATCACCATCGACTACTTTAACGAGCGCGGCTACACCTTGCTGGAGCAGGGTTATCGTTGCACCGAGGGCGAGGCCGATCTGGTGCTGCTCGATGAGCTCGACGATGTCGTGGTGATGGCCGAGGTCAAGACCAGACGCGTTGCGCTGGATTGCAACACGCGGGTCTTTCCCGAGGAGGCCGTGGACGCCCAAAAGCAACGCCGCTACCGCCGCATCGCAAGTTGCTATCTCATGGAGCATTATCCGCTCAAGGCGATTCGCTTCGATGCCGTGGGCGTCACCATCCGCGACGGGCATATTGCCGAGATCGAGCACCAGTACAACGCGTTCGATTGGCAGGTGTCGTGATGGCGTTCGAGACGTTTGCCGTTCACGCGGCCTGCATCCGCGGCGTCGAGGCGATTCACGTCACGGTCGAGGTCTCGCTTGCCGGCGGCGTTCCGGGCATTCAGATGC
>DBGBJN010000222.1:0-1531 GCA_048449885.1 Collinsella sp. | reverse complement strand
TCAGGTTGCCTTGAACCCTTGGGCCGACGAGTATGGTGACGGCTATCAGGCCACGCTTGCCATCATGGCCTTTGCCTCGGGCGGTCTGTTCGGCCGTGGCATCGGCAACTCAACCATGAAGTACTCGTATCTGCCCGAGGCACACAACGACTACATCTTGGCCATCATTGGCGAGGAAGTCGGTTTTGTCGGAACCGTGCTGTTCTTCTTGGTGTTTGCGATGCTGATCTACTCGGCGTTTCGCATTGCCGAGCAGGCGACCGATCGTCGGGGCGCGCTCATGGCGTCTGGCTCCGCGGTCATTCTCGCGGTGCAGTTTTTGATTAACGCGCTGGGCATCCTCAACGTGTTTCCCATGACGGGCAAACCGTTGCCGTTTATTAGCTACGGCGGTTCGTCGATTATTGTGTCGCTCATGCTTGCCGGGTTGATCCTGCGCGTTTCGTACGAGAGCGCCCGCCGCGATGAGTATGACCGCCGCCGTGAGAGCTTTGCCGTTATGGATGAGAGTACCGCCGGCTTGCCCCACGTGCGCGGCGAGCGATCTTCGCGTAACGGTTTTACCGTCCTGGATGGCTCTGCGACCGAGCCGGCAGCCCGCCCGCGTCAGCGAACGGTGCCGCAAGGTCGTCCTCAGCGCCCCACTCCTCGCAATGCGGGCGGCGGATATAATCGAATCGATTTGAACTCGGACCCGTCGGCGCGTCTGCGTACCGACGACCAGGGACCGCGTGTACGAAGGGACTACCATGACCGATAAAATGACCGTTGCTATTGCAGCCGGCGGCACGGCAGGACACATCAACCCCGCGCTCGCCTTGGCCGAAGAGCTGCGTGACCGTGGCCACCACGTTGTGTTCGTGGGCCAGTCGCGCAAGCTCGAGGGTCGTCTGGTCCCCGAGGCTGGGTTTGATTTTGTGCCCATTACGGTCACGGGCTTCGACCGCTCCCGTCCTTGGACGGCGCTGACCTCGCTGTGGCGTGTCAACAAGGCCAAGCGTGCGCTCGCCAGTCATTTCTCAAAGGTCGGCAAGCCCGATGCCGCCATCGGTTTTGGTGCCTATGTCGAGGTTCCACTGCTGGGGTGGTGCAAGGGCGCAGGCGTCCCGTATCTGCTGCATGAGCAGAACTCTGTTCCGGGCCTGGCCAACAAGATGATGAACTCCCACGCCGCCCGCGTGTGCATCTCGGTGCCGGCAGCGCGTTCGGTCTTTGAGCGCGAAGGTGACCCTGGCCACGTGCTCATGACCGGCAACCCCGTACGTCGCTCGGTAATCGAGGGCGATCGCGCTCGCGGCCGCAAGGCACTTGGCGTTCCCGAGGACGCTACGCTGCTGCTCGCCTTTGGCGGTTCACTTGGCGCCCAGCACCTCAACGAGCGCGTGGCTTTGCTCAAAAACGAGCTGCTTTCGCGCAAGAACCTCTATGTGTTGCATTCGACGGGTGCCGACGGCTTTGAGGAGACCGAGCGCGCTTTGGCGCTGACGCCCGAGGAGGCGAAGCGTTACCGCGTCCAGCCTTACATCGACAA
>DBGBJN010000221.1:0-21689 GCA_048449885.1 Collinsella sp. | reverse complement strand
CTTTGTGGAGCTGGGCTGCTATATCGCCTATGGTGGTGCGGCCACCTTTAAGCGCAACGACGACGTGCGCGAGGCATTTGCGGCAACCCCACTCGAT
Source organism: Collinsella sp. (assembly GCA_048449885.1). GTDB lineage: Bacteria > Actinomycetota > Coriobacteriia > Coriobacteriales > Coriobacteriaceae > Collinsella. The sequence goes on along the minus strand of DBGBJN010000221.1, from coordinate 21,592 downwards.
CGAATTTTGTTCGAGACGGATTGCCCGTATATGGCTCCGGAGCCCATCCGCGGTCTTGAATGCGAGCCCGCAATGATCTCCATTACGGCAAACGCGCTGGTTAACGACCGTATCGATCGCACTGGTGAGGATGCCGAAACAATCGCGCAAGCCGCTTGGGAAAATGCCTGCAAACTTTTTCAAAAATAGTTCTTGCGTTCGCGATGGCGCTCCGTTATTCTAATTCCTGCACGCGGGCGTGGCGGAATTGGCAGACGCGTACGGTTCAGGTCCGTATGGGGGCAACCCCATGAAGGTTCAAGTCCTTTCGCCCGCACCATTGATTGAAAAGCTCCCAGCAATGGGGGCTTTTTTGTTTTGGGCCCATCGCGGGGACTTGAACCTGCGAAGGAGCGAGCGCCAAGAAAACGCGGAGCGTTTTTAGCGAGCTGGCGAGGACGCCGGCAGGCGGCCGAAGCCGGTGCGAATCCGCGAAGCGGATACGCGGACGTCCTTTCGCCCGCACCATTAAATGAAAGAGCTCCCAGCAATGGGAGCTTTTTTGTTATGGGCCTCTTGTTGATGTCACGTTGCTGCTTCGTGCGGGTATCCTAGTGCCAACGTGTGCCTATCAGAGGAGAGACCATGCTGTTGTCCGGTATCATCGCCGCCCTTACCAGCCTTTTGATTCCCATCATCATCCTGTTGCTGCTGCTTCCTAACGCCTGCTATGTCGTTGAACAACAGCATGCCGTGATCATCGAGCGTCTGGGCAAGTTTAACCGCATCGTCAACGCGGGCTTCCACATGAAGGTGCCCGTGATCGACCGCAAGGCCGCCACGGTGAGTCTGCGCACCATGAAAAACGGTTTTGGCATCGACGTTAAGACCCAGGACAACGTGACCATCGGCCTTGAGGTCTCTGCTCAGTACCACGTGAGCTATGACATGGGCGCCGGCCCGGCAGATTCGGGCATCTACAAGAGCTACTATATGCTGCAGGAGCCCGTCGATCAGATGCGCGATTTCATCACCGATGCCCTGCGCTCTTCCATCCCTGTCTACACGCTTGATGAGGTCTTTGCCAAGAAGGATGACATCGCCAAGGACGTTAATGCCACCGTGTCCGAGCAGATGGCTGCCTACGGCTTCACCCTCGTGTCGACACTCATCACCAAGATCGCACTGCCGACCGAGGTCGAGAACTCCATGAACGACATCAACGCCGCCCAGCGCAAGCGCGCTGCGGCGCAGGAGCTCGCCGAGGCAGACCGCATCAAGCGCGTCACCGAGGCGACCGCCGAGGCCGAGGCTATGGAAAAGGCGGGCGAGGGCATCGCCAACCAGCGCAAGGCCATCGCGCTGGGTATCAAAGATTCGCTCGAGATCATCCAGGAGACGGGTGTCGGCAACGATGAGGCCAACCAACTGTTCATGTTTACGCAGTGGTCCGAGATGATGACGGAGTTTGCTCGCACGGGTAAAACTTCGACGGTCGTGCTGCCGAGCGACTTCTCGCAGTCGGCCTCTATGTTCGAGCAGATGCTGACCGCCGGCAAAGTTCAAAACGATTCGAAGGAGTAGACGCGCGTGAAATACACCGTCGTTTGCGTCGGTAAGCTCAAGGAGCGCTTTTGGAAGGACGCGTGCGCTGAGTACACCAAGCGCCTAGGTGCCTATGCCAAGGTTGATATCCGCGAGGTGGCCGATATCGACCCGGCTAAGGCGGGCGGCGTGGATGCCGCGCGCGACAAGGAGGGGGCGGCGATTCTTGCTGCCCTGCCGTCTCGAGCGCATGTGATCCTGCTGGCCATTGAGGGCAAAGAGCGCTCGAGCGAGGAGTTTTCGGCGAGGCTCGACGATCTTATGCTGCGAGGCAGCAGCGACATCGCCTTTGTGATTGGCGGATCGGACGGCGTGAGCGATGAGGTACGCGCCCGCGCCGACGAGATGCTCAGCTTTGGACGCATTACCTTGCCGCATAACCTGGCGCGTGTGGTGCTGCTAGAGCAGATTTACCGTGCCTGCAAGATCAGCCGTGGCGAGCCGTATCACAAATAGGTCGGCAATACGAAACAATGGCGTGGGACAATACCTTTCGTTTTGAGGAATGTGTCTGAAAGGACTATGAGATATGAAGATTGGATTTGTCGGTTTTGGCAATATGGCGAGCGCTATGGCCGATGGCTGGGTCGCTGCCGGTGTAGCTGCGAGCGACATGTGCGCCTGCGCGGGTCGCTACGACGCACTGGTTGAGCGCTGCGAGGCGCGCGGCATGGTCGCCTGCCACGATGCCGCCGAGGTTGTCGCCGCATCCGATATCGTGGTCGCTGCGGTCAAACCGTACATGATCGAGAAGGTATTCGCCCCGCTCAAGGATGCTCTTGCCAAAAAGGTCGTTCTGTCGGTTGCCTGGACCTGGGACAGTGCCAAGTGGGAGCAGGTCCTGCCGGGCGTCGCGCATATCTCGACGGTGCCCAACACACCGGTTTCGGTGGGCGAGGGCGTCATCGCTTGCGAGAAGGCTTCCACGCTTAGTGATGAGCAGAGCGCAGTGGTGCTTGATCTGCTTGGCAAACTCGGTGCGGTGGTCGAGCTCGATACGAGTCTGCTGTTTGTGGGCGGCACGGTGGGTGGTTGCGCTCCGGCATTTGTCGCCATGGCAATCGAGGCCCTGGGCGATGCGGCGGTCAAGCATGGTATCCCGCGTGCCGATGCCTATCGCATTGTGAGCCAGATGGTGCTGGGTACGGCAAAGCTGCAGCTTTCAACTGGTCAGCATCCTGCGGCGATGAAGGATGCCGTATGCTCGCCCGGTGGCGCCACCATCAAGGGCGTCGTTGCGCTCGAGGACGCCGGCATGCGCAGTGCCCTGGTCAAGGCAATCGACGCAACTCTCCAGTAAAACCTTCCATTTAGGGACAGGTTTATTTTGGCAGGTTTTTCCTGCGGTTTTGTCGTATATGCGAAAAGCGCCCCGCAACCGGATCGTTACCGGTTGCGGGGCGCTTGCGTTTGCCCAGATAAAACCGACCAAAATAAACCTGTCCCTTTTTGGCAGGTTAGTCCCAGAAGCTGTCCTCCTCATCCTCGGACTTGGGTCCGCGGTCGACGTACATCTTATGGGTACGCTTCTCCATTACAAAGGCAAGAATCGCAAATAACAGGATGCCGCCGGCGAAAAGGATGGCAAAACCGGTGCGGGTGCCAAACAAAAAGGAAAAAACTGCGTCCATTGGGTGCCTTCTTGCGTAGTTGAGTTGGGTCGTAAACGCTCATAAGTATATACTTGCCCATACATGTACAAGGTTGCAACCTAAATGGAATGTATATCGCCGGAGGATCTAATGCTTGATATCAAGTTTGTTCGCGAGAATCCCGATGCCATCGATGTCGCCATGGCTAACCGCCAGACGTCTTGGGATCGCGAGAAGTTCTTTGAGCTCGACGACGAGCGCCGTGCCGTCATCACCGAGGTCGAGGAACTCCAGGCTACGCGCAATGCCGAGTCCAAGAAGATCGGCGCCCTGATGAAGGAGGGCAAGAAGGAGGAGGCCGAGGCCGCCAAGGAGGCCGTGCGCGCCGTCAACGAGAAGATTGACGGTCTGGCCGAGCGTCGTACTGCCCTCGAGCAGGAGCAGTACGACTTCATGGCTCACCTGCCCAACATTCCTTGCGAGGCCACGCCGTACGGCAAGGACGAGGACGAGAACATCGAGCGTCGCCGCTGGGGCACCCCGCGCGAGTTCGACTTCGACTTTAAGCCGCACTGGGATCTGGGCACCGACCTCGACATTCTTGACTTCGAGCGCGGCAACAAGCTCTCCGGCAGCCGTTTCACCGTTCTCGGTGGCGCCGGTGCCCGCCTGGAGCGTGCCCTCATCAACTTCTTCCTCGATACGCACACCAGCCGTGGCTTCAAGGAGTGGTGGCCGCCTATCGTCGTCAAGCGTCAGACCATGTTTGGCACGGGTCAGCTGCCCAAGTTCGAGGACGACGCCTATCACGTCTCGGGTGACAACTTCCTGATCCCCACCGCCGAGGTCGTGCTTACCAACTTGCACGCCGGCGAGGTCCTCGATGCCGACACTCTGCCGCGCCGCTACACCGCCTTCACCCCCTGCTTCCGCGAGGAGGCCGGTTCCGCCGGTCGCGACACCCGCGGCATCATCCGTCAGCACGAGTTCGACAAGGTCGAGATGGTCAAGTTTGCCAAGCCTGAGGAGTCCGACGAGGAGCTCGAGAGCATGACCGCCGAGGCCGAGTACCTGCTGCAGCAGCTGGGCCTTCCGTATCGCGTGATTAGCCTGTGCACCGGTGACTTGGGCTTCTCTGCTCGTCAGACCTACGACGTCGAGGTCTGGCTGCCGAGCTACAACGCCTACAAGGAGATTAGCTCCTGCTCCAACTGTGGTGACTTCCAGGCTCGCCGCGCCAACATCAAGTATCGCGACCCCGAGAACTTCAAGGGTTCGCGCTACTTGCACACTCTCAACGGTTCCGGCTTGCCGGCCGGCCGCACCATGGCCGCTATTCTGGAGAACTACCAGAACGCCGACGGCACCATCACGATCCCCGAGGTCTTGCGTCCTTACATGGGCGGCCTCGAGAAGATCGAGCCGGTCGCGTAACTTGGCTGCATAGGGGATATGCAAGGGCGCTCCTTCGGGGGCGCCCTATTTCGTGCGCAGGTTCATACCATGCCGTGCGGACAGCTCAATAGAAAACACACGAACAAGTGTTCTGTATACAGCCATCTACCTGCTATGCTTTTGCTAAATAAGAGCGAGAGAAAGGGGACGCGATGGAGCTGTTTGATGATCGGGTGGTTTTGTTTGAGAGCGACGAGGGCGGGGAGTACCTGCTTGTAACGTGTGAGCCGTCTGGCATGGGTGGCCTGGTGGTTCGGCAGACGAGCGAGGGTCCGTTGACCCAATGGTGCTTTGAGGAGTCGCCGCATGTGGTCGAGACGTTTGTGGCGCACGAGGGGCTTGTGGCGCTGGAGCACTTCTATGGAGTTGGGACTTCCAACCAGGTCGCGCGCATGCTGAGCATCTCGTTTGCCGATTATGACTGTGCTCAGCGGGTGAGATCGCTCCTGAGGGAACTTGATGCCAAGTTCGACGTGATCGAAAAGCCAATCGATCGTACGGGGAACAGCGGTATATGCGGAGCAGCATGACAAAACTGCGTTCCACAAAAAAGTTTGAGATTGTGCTTGACTCCAATAAGCTAAAGTGGTTTTATATGTCTTGCGCTGCGGCGTTACCTCAGCTGGATAGAGGGTCTGACTACGAATCAGAACGTCATAGGTTCGAATCCTATACGCCGCACCAATTGAAATCGAAAGCCTCCGGCAACGGGGGCTTTTCTTTTACGTCGGCACTGCATGGATTCGAACCTCGGTCGAGGCGCGGGCGTAAAGAAAACGCGGAGCGTTTTAGCCCGCGGGCGAGCACGCCGGCAGGCGGGCGAAGCCGGTGCGGATCCGCGCAGCGGATGCGCGGAATCCTATACGCCGCACCAATCGAAATCGAAAGCCTCCGGCAACGGGGGCTTTTCTTTTATGGCAACACCGCATGGATTCGAACCTCGGTCGAGGCGCGAGCATCTTAATCATTACTTCGTAAAATTTTTCCAAATTGTCGCTTGACCCATCGAGGGGTCACGTGCATAATAATCCGTGCGTTGCGGCGTTACCTCAGCTGGATAGAGGGTCTGACTACGAATCAGAACGTCATAGGTTCGAATCCTATACGCCGCACCAATTGAGTTTTAAGCCTCCGGAAACGGGGGCTTTTCCTTTACGGGGGCATTGCGGAGATTCGAACCTCGTTCGAGGCGCGAGCGTCAAGAAAACGCGGAGCGTTTTTAGCGAGCGGGCGAGTCCGCCGGCAGGCGGGCGAAGCCGGTGCGGATCCGCGCAGCGGATGCGCGGAATCCTATACGCCGCACCAACTGAACTTTAAAGCCTTCGGTAACGGAGGCTTTTCTTATATCGCGATGCGTCGAAGATCGCATCAAGTGGTCAAAATGAGTAAAAATCAAATTCAATAACTTTTTTTGAAAAACGCTTGACCTTTATTCAGTCCACGTGCATAATAATCAACAAGTCGCGGCGTTACCTCAGCTGGATAGAGGGTCTGACTACGAATCAGAACGTCATAGGTTCGAATCCTATACGCCGCACCATTTGAGATTAAAGCTCCCGGCAACGGGGGCTTTTCTTTTACGTAAGCACTGCATGGATTCGAACCTCGGTCGAGGCGCGAGCGTGAAGCGGACGCGGAGCGTCCGTAGCGAGCGGGCGAGCACGCCGGCAGGCGGGCGAAGCCGGTGCGGATCCGCGCAGCGGATGCGCGGAATCCTATACGCCGCACCATTTGAGATTAAAGCTCCCGGCAACGGGGGCTTTTCTTTTACGTAAGCACCGCATGGATTCGAACCTCGGTCGAGGCGTGAGCGTCAAGCGGACTATTTTCCGTCGACTCGTGTAAGATTCCGAGTAGATGTCGCGGCCCATCCGTGACCACTCCTTCTTCAAGCGACCGATCAGGGTGATACTTCGTGGCAGAGCGTCCGACATACAAGCTCAGGTTTCTCGATCCCAAGAAGCGCTTTCCGGCGATGCCCGAGCAGCCTGCGGGGCGCTCATATGGCGTGGTCTGGAAACTCTTTGGCGAGGACCAGCATGAATCTTGTTATGTCGTCGAATTCGTTGGCAAAAGCCATGTGTCGCTTTTGGGCTACGTAAGCGTTTCGGGTGAGGTGTACAAGGTGGACCGCCCCGTTAGCGAGGCTCCGCTGCCCAACGATCCCGACATGGAGCTGGTCCTTGACGAGTCGGATTCCAGTATTGGTGAGATTATGGTAAGGGAAGCCAACGGTGCAATGCGTACGTGTGCGCAAACTGCCGGCTCTCCCGAAGGCCCCATGCGCGAGCAGTCCGACCACGAGACATGGAATTCGACCCGCGCCCTTCCTTACGGCGAGTTCATGGCCTCGATGTTCTTGCGCTACGTGATATTTGCCAACTCCGAAAGCGCTATTGCGAACACGGCGGGCGTCGACGGTCTCGATGCGGACATGCAAAACGTTGTCGACAAAATAAAGCTCGTAAAGTTGCCCGAGCCGGTCGAGGTGTTTTTGGGCTTTAACACGGCACCGCTACCTGACGCTATCGAGACGCTGCTCTACCGTGTCGACCATGCCGAGAATCCGAGCGGTATCGAGCGTTATGCGGCCGCCCTTATGAGCGAGGTCGACTTGCCCCGACTGCGCACCATCGCCGCCAAGTCCGAGATGAGCCTGGCTCGCATCGATCGCTCAAAGCTTTTCTATCTCAATTTTGATCGTAGCCTGCTGGACCAGGACGAGATTGACATGCTGCTTGCCATCGAGTGCCGTCTCAACCGCCTCTCTGGCATCCTCGAGCGCATCGGGGCCGGATTGGCCCCTGCGGCATCCTCGCCGAGCCTTGAGGGCTGCGCGCTCTTTGATGCGTGGCATATCGCCAAGACGACCAACGATGTTCCCCGACTGCTCGATACGGCCTCGAGCGATAACCCGTGGGGCAAACCGGGTACGGTGGCTTGCCAGCCGGGCGGTGAGTGGGATGTGCGTACCCGCTTCGCGCGTATTGTCGAGGCGCTTAACGTGGTCACACGGCTCGACTATACCTATCGGGCAAACGTTGCCGAGGGGATTATGCTCGTTCGGTTTGGGCGGTCTGTCGTTGATGCCATGCCGCAACGTGAATACGACGCTCAGGATGACGCCTGGCGCGAGCTGGACGAGGACATGCGCGCGATCTGGGCCGCGGAGCACGATGCGCGCGTGGCACTTACGCTTGCGGCAGCGTGTTTTGCCGCGGGCACCTGCATCACGCACTGCTATGTGCAGATTGCTGCTCCCGACAGTGAGCAGGGCGAGCGCGTTGTCGCAACGTATTTCTTTGGGCGCGCGGCCTATCTGGCCGATTGCGTGCCTGTCGCCAAGGATCTTGAGAGCATGGACATGGACGATATGCCGTGCAAGCGTGTGCTTGAGGCGTATGAGTCAACCGCTCCGGAGACGATTGAGCCTGCGGAGGTTCATGCTCGTCCGCGTGATGACCATCGCACACTGCCGCCGGCGCTGCGCGATCTGCTGCTTGCCGATACGGCTGACGAGTTGGAGGTCATGGAAGAGGACGACGACCCATACGTGGCCCGCGTTGTTGAATTGCGCGAGCAGGCAAAAGTCGACCGTACAGGTGCCTTTGAAGGCTTTTCCCGTCTTGTCGAGGAGTTGGAGGCTAAGTGCGCCGTCGCCGAGCTTTTGGCGACAGGTCCGGTTCAAACGCAGTTTTGCGATAACCAGCTGGTACGCATGGTGCTACCGGTGTTGGAAGAAGACCGCTCTGTGCGAATCCTTCGTGCGCCCGATGCGCTGTACTTTGCCCAGCACGAGATCTGCAGCTTTTACGCCGAGCAAGAGGACTTTGAACGAGCACTGCCCGAGGTGCGCCATCTTTACGATCTGGCACGCTCGTCCATGCAATCGCACTTTGCGCTCATCAACGTGCTTGCGCGTCTGGAGCGCTTTGACGAGATTATCGAGGTGGCGCGCCACGGCCTACGTATTGCCAGCGATCGTTCTGCAATCGGCTACCTGTTCTATCGCTTGGCGTTTGCCTATTGGAATTGCGATCAGCTCGACCTGGCGCTGGCTTGTTACCGTCTGGTGCCGCGCGGCGAGGAGTCGGGCAGTAGCGCGCTGGAAGAAATGCAGGGCCTTATGAATGAGATGGGCGTCAGCGAGCCTCCGACGTTCGAGGAGGCGGTCGAGACCATCCGCAAGGCTGGACTCGAGCTGCCGCCAGTGTCCGCCGTGACGAATCAGCTGGCAGATGCCGCTGTGCAACTGGTCGACAACGGCTTCTTTTTCCTGGCACGCGGTTGCATCTTCCAAATGTGGCGCACCATGGGCAACGACGAGCTCGGCTCCCTCAACCGCTCGCTGGGGTAGGCGAAGCCTCCAAGGAGGAAAGGATGCTAGGCAATTAGAAAATTTCCTCTTGCCCATCCTTGGCTGTTTGGTTACTATAGAACGGCTGTTACGGAGAGCTGACCGAGAGGCCGAAGGTGCTCGCCTGCTAAGCGAGTATGCCCCAAAAGGGCATCTGGGGTTCGAATCCCCAGCTCTCCGCCAGTACGAATTTGAAGAAGGGTCCCATTTGGGGCCCTTTTTTGTACGGAGAAAGGAGGCTGGGGATTCGAACCCGAGAGGGCACGGGCGTTAAGCAAACGCGAAAGCGTTTGTAGCCCGTGGGCGAAAAGCCGCCAGGCTTTGAAGCCGGAGGGCATGCGTAGCGTGCCCGGACATCCCCAGCTCTCCGCCAGTTTAACTTTAAAGAAGGGTCCCATCGGGGGCCCTTTTTTATTATCGAGAAAGGGCGCTGGGGATTCGAACCCTCAAAAAATGAGGCGCCCCGTTGGACGCCTCCTTTCAGCGAGTGTATTGTTCTTCGATCTTACATCTCGGGCGCCTTGGCTACGGTCTCGCTCTCGGCTGTGAGCGGGCGGTTGTCGATGCGGCGGCCCAGGCGGTCGAGCTTCACAAGGAGCCACTCAATGGGATTCGGCCCTGCGCCTTCCTCGTCAGCAACCAGGTCCATGACGGCGATCTTGGTGCCGTCTTGCTTGAGCGTAACGCTGCCCACCTTGTCGCCCACATGCACCGTGCCCGAAAGATCGTCGTAGCTAACCTTTTCGGTCACCTCGCCGGCAAGAGAAAACACGGTCGCTTGCGCCGTGGGATCGGCGAGCGTGGCGTCGATTGTCTTATCCGTCCAGTCGGTTTGGCCAATGCGCGCCATAAGCGGGTTGCCGTTGGCGGTCTTTTCCTGCGTGTTGGCGATCGCGACCGTCACCTTGTGACCGTAGTACCAGTTGGCAAGGGTGGCGGTATCGGTAAAGCGCTGATCGGTGGTGGTGGAGTTCAAAATAACGGTGTAGATCTCGTCGCCGTCGCGGTTGTAGGCGCTCGTAAAGCAATAGCCCGCGTCGTCGGTGGTGCCGGTCTTGCCGCCGATGTTGCCATCTTGGCCCAGCAAATAGTTATGCGTGTCCATGGAATGCGAATGGTCGGTGCCGTCGGCGCCCGTGACCTCGATCCAGGAATCCTCGCTCGCTACGACCTCGCGGATCGTGTCGTTTTTCATGGCCTCCTGCATCATCAGCGCCACGTCATGTGCGGTTGAGTGCATATCGCCAGCCCACTCATCAAAGTCCAGACCATGCGGGTTTTCAAAAAGCGTACCGGTACAGCCGAGCTTCTTAGCGCGCTCGTTCATGGCCTTCACAAAGGTGGCCTCGGCGTCTTTGGTCTTAGGGTCGATCTTCTTGCCCACATATTCGGCGAGCACGATGGCGGCGTCGTTGCCCGAGGGAATCATCAGGCCGCGCAGCGCCTGCTCCACGGTAAGCTTGTCGCCTTCGAGCAAGCCGGCGGTCGAATTGCCCACGGTGGCTGCAGCGTTGCTCACCGTGACCTTCTCGTCCATCTTGCAATTCTCGACGGTTAGGATTGCGGTCATGACCTTGGTGATCGAGGCAATTTTGACCTGCTCATCGGCGCCGCGCCCATAGTAGACGGTGCCGTCTTTGCCCATGACGAGGGCATTGGTCGCATCGATATCGGGCAGGTTTTCGGCCGTGATGCCGCGCGCATCGGCGGTTTTGCCGCAAACATTGTCGGTCGTAAGCACTTGGGCGCCGGCGACGGTGGGCACGCCAGCGGCAAGGGCGATAGCGCAGACAAAGCCGGCGGCAAGCTGGGCTGAGCGCTTTGCAAAAGAGGTGAGGGACTTCACGGATTTCGCTTTCGACGGGATGGTCTCTTCTGGAACAAGAGTATATCGTTTGCCGGCGTCGGCGATCATCGCGTGCGTGCGTGGCCCACATCCGCGCCCGAACGGGCACAAGGGTGCTTAAGGCCGACTTAATCACCCACGCTTGTTGTGTGTGACGGGCGCCCCCTCGGGCATAATGGAGCGCGAGAGGAGCACGCATGAACGAGCGCATTTTGGTAGTTGATGACGAAAAGGCCATCGCCGACTTGGTTGGTATCTACCTTACAAAAGAGGGCTTTGATGTCCAGATTGCCTATAGCGGGGCCGATGCTGCCAAGGCAATCTTGGAGCAGGAGTTCGATCTGGCGCTGCTGGATGTCATGCTGCCCGATATCGATGGCTTTGAGCTGCTGCGTACGATCCGTTCCAGCCATACCTATCCCGTGATCATGCTGACGGCGCGCGATGCCCAGCAAGACAAGATCGAGGGCCTTTCGCTTGGCGCGGACGATTACGTGGTTAAGCCGTTTCGTCCTCTGGAGCTCATCGCGCGCGTGCACGCTCAGCTTCGCCGCTACACCAGCTACGGTAGCCGCGCACAGGCGGCCGAGTCGCCGACCCTCCAGCTCGACGGCTTGGAGATCAACCGCGATGCTCGTTCCGTAACGGTGGACGGTGCACCGGTACGCCTCACACCCACCGAGTATTCAATCTTGCTGTATCTGGTCGAGCATCGCGGCAGCGTGGTGGGCGTGGAGGACCTGTTCCGCGCGGTATGGAACGAGGACTTTATGCCCGGCTCCAACAATACGGTGATGGTGCACATTCGCCACTTGCGCGAAAAGATTGGCGACGACGCACAAAAGCCGCGCTTTATCAAAAACGTCTGGGGCGTCGGCTACATCATCGAATAACGCTTTTCGCTTGTGAGGATCTTGATATGACAAAAGACGATAGGCAGGCATTCGAGGTACCCGATCGGCTCTTTGATTACGTGAGGTCGGTCGTCGACAACCGTGCGCTTGCAACGGTGCTGCTCTTTTTGCTGAGCCTGCTGCTGATTGGCATCGACAACATCGTCGGAATCTTGGCGGTGCTGCTTGTTGGCTTTTTGCTGATCGATCGATTTGAGATCGTGCGCCGCTGCGTGGTGATTGGCGGCGCCGCGTGGGCCATGACGTTGGCGATTGGCGCCATGGCGCTCGGCGGCATTGAAGGGCCGGTGCTGTTCGATGCCGGCTTTGTATTCAACATGCTTGGCTTTGTGCTGGCGCTTGCCGCGTGCGTGCTGTTCTTGTGCGGCCGTGCCCTGTACTACCAGGGCTACGAACAGGGCGAGCAGCATGCCGATTGTGTGCTGGCCGCTCGTATTCAAGATCGCCTGATCGATCACCCCGACACCTGGGACAACATCGACGGCGACTTCTTGGAGGTCGAGGGCGTCCTTAACCGCGTGCGTGACCGTGATCGCAAGGTGCAGCAAGCTCTGCGTGACGAGTCGCATCGCAAGGACGATCTGGTTACGTACTTGGCACATGACCTACGCACCCCGCTTGCGAGCGTAGTGGGCTATCTTTCGCTGCTGCAAGAGGCTCCTGAGCTGCCGGTTGAGCAACGTGCGTACTTTACGGGCGTGGCGCTCGACAAGGCGCACCGGCTCGATGCGCTCATCGAAGAGTTCTTCGATATCACGCGCTTTGACTTCCACGATATCGTGCTCACGCGCGGCTATGTTGATCTGGGGTTGCTGCTGGCTCAGGTGGCTGACGAGTTCTATCCCATCCTCAACGAGCAGCATAAGGAAGCCCAAGTTGATATTCGCGAGGACCTGACGGTGCTCGTGGATGGCGACAAAATGGCTCGCGTGTTCAACAACATCATGAAAAACGCTATTGCCTATAGCTATGAGGGCTCGACCATCACGATCGAGGCCAGACGCCAAGACGATGGCGGCGTGCGCGTGCGCTTTATCAATCAGGGCGATCCCATCCCTGAAGCAAAGCTCAAGGTGATCTTTGAGAAGTTCTATCGCCTGGATGCGGCGCGTGCGACCAATCGCGGCGGCGCTGGACTGGGGCTTGCCATCGCCAAGGAGATCATCGCGGCACACGGCGGTACCGTTGCATGTGAATCGACGCCCGAACACACGATATTCACCATCGAGCTGCCCGCCGCATAGCCAGCGTGCCCTTACAAACACTTGACAATGCGCTCACGTGCATATGAGCCGTGATTTCTACTATCGATACTGCTGAATTGATATTGATGTGGAGGTATGCGGTATGACGGCTGCTGCGGCTGTGGAGCCCACGGAGCTTGAAGAACTCATGAAAGCGCAGGCCGAGGCCGCGCACGAGCGCGAGGTTGGGGATGCGACTCGTCCCACGGCAGAGGATCTTGCCGCCTCGCCGACGCGCATCGACGTCGAGGGCCTCGACCTGTTCTATGGCGACCATCATGCGCTCAAGGACGTGAATATCAAGATCCGCGACAAGCAGATCACCTCGTTTATCGGGCCTTCGGGCTGCGGAAAGTCCACGTTGCTGCGCTGCTTTAACCGCATGAACGACGGCATCAAGGATTGCCGCATCGAGGGCAAGATTGCGCTCGATGGTCAAGATATCCTGGGCGATTACGACATCTGCCGTTTGCGCCAGCGCGTGGGCATGGTGTTTCAGCGCCCCAACCCGTTTCCCATGAGCATCTACGACAACGTCGCCTACGGTCCTCGCGGCATGGGCGTGCGCGATCGCGCTGTGCTGGATGAGCTGGTCGAGGACTCCCTGCGTCGCGCTGCCCTGTGGGACGAGGTCAAGGACAAGCTCAAGGAGTCGGGCCTGGGTCTTTCGGGTGGACAGCAGCAGCGCCTGTGCATCGCCCGCGCGCTGGCCGTGCAGCCCGACATTCTGCTGATGGACGAGCCGACCTCGGCGCTCGACCCCGTGTCGACGCTCGTGGTGGAGCAGCTGGCCTGCGAGCTCAAAGAGACCTGTACGCTCGTGGTCGTTACGCACAATATGCAGCAGGCGGCGCGTATCTCCGACTCGGTCGCGTTTTTCTTGCTGGGCGAGTTGGTGGAGCACGCGCCCACCGCGCAACTCTTCAAGAATCCGACCGATCCGCGCACGGCGGATTATTTGACGGGACGTTTTGGCTGATACCATCTAGTAAAGGTACCTTTAGGGTTAAGATGCGGTCATGCCGGCCGCAAAGGGGTTCAACATGATCTATTACGTCGAGGACGATGACAACATCAGGGATTTGACGGTCTATGCGCTGCGCAAGCAGGGGATCGAGGCCGAAGGCTTTTCGTGCGACGGTGAGTTTAAGGCTGCCGTGGCGCGACGGGTGCCCGATGCTGTGCTGCTCGATATCATGCTGCCCGATACCGATGGTTTGGCGATTATGCGCCGCCTCCGCGCCGACCGCCTGACGGCGACGGTGCCCATCATGATGCTTACCGCCAAGGACACCGAGCTCGACAAGGTGATGGCGCTCGATGGCGGTGCCGACGATTACCTGACTAAACCCTTCTCGCTCATGGAGCTTGCGAGCCGCTGCCGCGCACTGCTGCGTCGCGGCGGAATGGTCAAACAGGCGAGCGATGTGCTCAGCGTGGGCGACATCGTGCTTTCGCCCAGCCATCGCGACGTGACCGTTGCCGGCGAGCCGCTTAAGCTCACCCTGCGCGAGTTCGACCTGCTCGAGTACCTCATGCGCAAGCCCGGCGTGGTCTTTACCCGCGAGTCGTTGCTGCAGAGCGTGTGGGGCTGGGACTTCGACGGCGGTTCGCGCACTGTTGACGTGCACGTGCAGACGCTTCGCCAAAAACTGGGCGAGCATGCCAGCGCCATCGAGACCGTGCGCGGCGTGGGCTACCGCTTGGCCGAGCCTTCTGCCGGTGATGGTGCCGAAGGTGACGTCACCGCGGCCACCGCATCGGAGGAGTAACCCGTGGTCTTCGCCCCCCAGGGAAAACATACGCTGTCGCACCGCGTTTTTGTGACGATCTTTGTCTGCGCCATGGCGGTTATCGTGGCGTTTACGGTGCTGGGTGCGTTCTTTGTGCAAAACACCTTGGCGGATGCCACGAGTGCCAATCTGGCGCAGGAAACCGAGCTCATTGCTGCCGCCCTCGACGAGCAGCAGGAGCCCATCCCGTTCTTGCGTAGCCTCGATCGCGAGGACTTGCGCATCACGCTGATTAACAAGGATGGATCGGTTGCCTACGACAACGAGGCGTCGCCTTCCACACTGCCCAACCACGGCGATCGCCCCGAGGTCATCGAGGCCTTTGAGAATGGTTCGGGTTCCGCGGAGCGCGCAAGCTCTACGCTCGACGAGATTATGCTGTATCGCGCCGTCGCCCTTGATAACGGCCAGGTTGTCCGCTTGGCGCAGGCCCAGCCTGGCGTTGCGGCGATTTTGCTGTCGATGGTGGCGCCGATGCTGCTTATCGCAGCAGCGGGCGCGGTACTCTCGTTTTTTATGGCGCGCCGCGAGTCCCGTGCCATCATCGCGCCGTTGCAAGAGGTGGATTTGGACCACCCACGCCGTAGCTATGAGCACGCCTATGCCGAGATGGTCCCCATGCTTGAGCGTATCGAGTCGCAGCGCCAGGAACTCAAGCGCCAAATGGCGGTGCTGGCGGACAACGATCGTATGCGCCGCGAGTTCACGGCGAATATCACCCATGAGCTCAAGACGCCGCTTACGGCGATTTCGGGCTATGCCGAGCTCATCGCAAGCGGCATGGTCGAGGGCGAGGACGACCTGCGCAACTTTGGCGGTCGCATCTATCGTGAGGCGGGCCGCTTGGCAGCGCTTGTCAACGACATCCTTACGCTGTCTAACTTGGACGAGGCCGAGCGTGCAACTGAGGGCGAGGCGGTGCCCATTGGGTCCACGGAGCCTATTGAGCTCTCGCGTGCCATCTACGCGGTTGAGCAGCGTCTTGAACAGGTCGCCCGTCAGGCGAATGTGACGATAAGTCATGAGACCAAGCCTGTGGTCATCGAGGGCGTGTCGCGCTTGATTGACGAGCTCATCTATAATCTGGCAAGCAACGCTATCCGCTACAATCGACCCGGCGGTACGGTTACGCTGCAGTGCGGCACCAACGACGAAGGCCATCCGTTCCTTGCGGTCGCCGACACGGGAATCGGTATCGCGCCTGAAGAACAGGGCAAGGTATTTGAGCGGTTCTATCGCGTGGACAAGAGTAGGTCCAAGGCACGCGGCGGAACCGGTCTGGGGCTTGCCATTGTCAAGCATGCGGCCCTGTATCATCACGCCACGCTCGATCTGTCGAGCGAGTTGGGCGTGGGAACCACCATTACGGTGACGTTTCCCATACAGCAGGACGAGCCATTCGCATAGCGATACAACATAGATATTGATGTAGACGCCGCATTTGACTTTCGGGTGCGGCGTTGTTGTGCAATTTTACGATTGCTTCCGACATTTTTACAGGAGAGCCTGTTTCTTATGTATAGAGTTTGGTCTCGGTAAAAAGATGCGATAACATACGGACAGTTTTGTCAATCCGAACTGGGGAAATGAAAGGCAAGCTGCATGACCCTTCTCGAACTGTTCCAGCTGCTCAAAAAGCACCTCAAGCTGGTCATCACCCTTCCGGTGGTCTGCGCGATCGCCATGGGCATCGTGTCCTTCGTTGCGATGGACAACACCTACACCGCGACGACGAGCATGTACATTCTCGCCAAGACCGACGATAGCGGTCAGATGAGCTACAACGATCTCTCGGCGAGCCAGATGCTTTCCAACGATATCGCCACGCTGCTGGATAGCGATAGCGTTAAGAGCGGTGCTGCCAATGAGTTGGGCCTTGCTGACCTGGATGACTACAAGGTGTCTGTTTCCTCCGAGACCACCACGCGTGTCATTACGCTTTCGGTTACCGGCACCGATGCCAAGGAGACGGCTAAGGTCGCAAAGGCCATGGCCAGCTCGGTGAGTACGGTCGCTCAGAACGTCGGCGCTGCCCAGAGCATCAACGTTATCGACGAGGCTAAGACTCCCGAAGTCCCCAGCGGCCCCAAGCGCACGCTGTACGTTGCTGTCGCGTTCCTCGCCGGTATCTTTATCGCAGTCGCCTATGTCGTTTTGGCAGACATGCTCAATACCCGCATCCGCGGTGCCGAAGAGGCAGAAGAGCTCCTGGGCATTCCCGTTGTTGGCCGAATTCCGGCTATGAAAGGTGGTAAATAGGCATGGCTAAGGCAAAGAACACCGATAAGCTCGTTGTACAGAATGCCGCCAAGACCCTTCTGGCCAACATCCGCTTTGCGAGCGTGGACGACCCCATTCGCACCATCACCGTTACCTCCTCGATTCCCAATGAGGGCAAGTCTACGGTTTCCATTAACCTTGCCCAGGCTATCGCCACGAGCGGCAAGTCCGTGCTCCTGGTCGAGGCCGATATGCGCCGCAGGTCTCTTTCCGATATGCTCGGCGTTCGTTCGCGCGGCGGACTCTATGCGGTCCTTTCCGAGCAGATCTCCATTGACCAGGCAATTGTCGAGACGGGTCAGAAGAACTTCTACTTCCTCGATGCCGAGCCGCATATTCCCAATCCTGCCGACATCATCGTCTCTCACCGCTTTGCCAAGCTGGTAAAGGCACTGTCCGCCAAGTTCCAGTACGTCATCTTTGATGCTCCCCCGGTCGGCACCTTCATCGATGCTGCCGAGATTGCCAGCCTGACCGACGGTACGCTGTTCGTGGTGCGCGAGGACTTCACCAAGCGCGAGGAGGCACTCAACGCTATCGGCCAGCTTAAGAAGTCCGAGAAGGTCAAGCTCATCGGTACCGTCATGAACTACTGCGAGACCGAGACCAGC
Organism: Collinsella sp.; assembly: GCA_048449885.1. Lineage (GTDB taxonomy): Bacteria > Actinomycetota > Coriobacteriia > Coriobacteriales > Coriobacteriaceae > Collinsella. Next base: position 3,916 of record DBGBJN010000221.1, on the reverse strand, counting down.
GAGTACTACTACTCCTACTACACCAAGGACGGTAAGAAGGTGAAGAAGGGCTCCGACGATCAGGGGACTTCCAAAAAGGGCATCTTCACCAACCGAGCAAACGTTTAGTTGATTAAGGCTGACCTATGCGTGACATTCATTGCCATATCTTGCCGGGTGTAGACGACGGCGCTGCCGATCTCGATGAGAGCTTGGCGATGCTCGAGGCTGCCAAGCGGGCCGGTGTAACCAGAATCGTTTGCACTCCTCACTGCCGTGATCCCTATTTTGATTACGACAAGATGTGGGATGCCTTTGAGCTGCTGCGTGATAACGCTGACGGTTTTCCGCTCCAGATGGGCTTCGAGGTCAACCATCGAAAGCTCGTTGAACTTGGTATCGATGCCGCGGAGCACTTGCATTTCGATGGAACCAACGAGTTTCTGCTCGAGCTTTCGACACATGCCGATGCGTATGCGTTTAGAGAGTACGAGAACACGATTTACGATTTGCAGTGCCGTGGCTACCAGGTGATCATCGCTCATCCTGAGCGCTATCGTGCGGTTCAAAAGGATGTAAGCGTGGCGGAGCGCCTGGTCGATATGGGCTGCAAGCTGCAGGCTTCGGCGGACTTTATTGCCGGCGGTCGCTTTGGTCGCGAGAAAAAGCCGGCACAGCGCCTGTTCGATCAGAACCTGTACAGCTTCATCGCGAGCGATGCCCATAACGTGGGTCATTACGACTGCCTGGCGAAGGCTCGCGCGAAGTTTAGCGTACGCGGAGCTCATTTTCGCTAAAATCTGTCCCTAACGTTCGCATTGAATGAAGGGGCAGCCATGGATATTCAACTTAAGACGGGATGCTTTGATGACGCGGCGTTGGTGCGCCGCGTCGTTTTTATGGACGAGCAGGGCTACGAGAATGAGTTCGACGCTATCGACGAGGATCCGAACTGCATTCATGTGACGCTCTATGTAGACGGCGAGCTTGCCGGTTGCTCGCGCGTGTTTCCCGAAGAGCTTGAGCGCGTGGCTGACGCAGAGGCCCCGGTGTTGCTGGCATGCGACATGGACGAAGGCGTTGCGGCGGGGGAGACCTACATTATGGGGCGCGTGGCTGTGCTGCCGAGCATGCGCCGTCGCGGTTTGGCGAGTGCGATCGTGGAGACCAGTGCTTCGTGTGCACGCGATGCCGGCGCTAAGCTTATTAAGCTGCATGCGCAGGAATACGTGCTGCCGCTTTATGCAAAGGCGGGCTACACGCAAATTGCCCCGGTAGATTACGAAGACGAGGGCCAACCCCATGTCTGGATGGCCAAGCGCGTAGATGGCAGATAGGGACGTTCCTTTTCTGCCGGCAGTTGGGGACACTCCTTAGCATCCGCCGCATGGGTGTTCCAACATACAGTTTTTCGATTCCGTATGTATATATGCGCGCTAATAGGTTATAAAATCTAAGTCTGAACATAGCAGGTCTGCGATGCGGCTCGGGCAACCGGGCCGTTTTTGCGGGCAGGGGTAGCGCGAAAGGACTGCACATGCGTCAATTTAAGACCGAGAGCAAAAAACTGCTCGACCTCATGATCAACTCCATCTACACCAATAAGGAAATCTTCCTGCGCGAGCTTATCTCCAACGCGAGCGATGCCGTCGACAAGCTCAACTTTAAGAGCCTTCAGAATCCGAGTGTCAAGCTCGACCAGGGCGACTTGGCCATCCGTGTTTCCTTTGATAAAGATGCCCGTACCATCACTATTTCGGATAACGGTATCGGCATGACCGCCGAGGAGCTCGAGCGCAACCTGGGCACCATCGCCCATTCCGGCTCCGAGGAGTTTAAGACCGAGAACGCCGAGCAGCAGGGCTCCGATGTCGACATCATCGGTCAGTTTGGCGTGGGTTTCTACTCCGCCTTTATGGTCGCCAGCCACGTGAAGGTCGTCAGCCGCGCTTATGGCGAGGATACCGCCCACGTTTGGGAGTCCGACGGTCTTGAGGGCTACACCATCGAGGATGGTGAGCGTGCTGAGCACGGTACCGATGTCATCCTGACGCTGCGCGAGAACGAGAAGCTCGACGCCGACGGCGAGGCCGAGACCTACGATCGCTTCCTGACCGAGTGGGGCCTCAAGAGCCTGATTCAGCAGTACAGCAACTATGTGCGCTACCCGATTCAGATGATGGTGAGCAAGAGCCGCCAGAAACCCAAGCCCGAGGACGCGCCGGATGATTACAAGCCCGAGAACGAGGACTACCAGGAGCTCGAGACCATCAATTCCATGACGCCGATCTGGAAAAAGCGCAGCTCCGACGTTGAGCAGAAGGATTACAACGAGTTCTACAAGTCCACGTTCCACGACTTTGACGATCCCGCGCGCACTATCAGCTTCCATGCCGAGGGTACGCTTGAGTACGATGCGCTGCTGTTTGTGCCGGGTCGCGCCCCGTTCGATCTGTACAGCAAGGACTACGAGAAGGGCCTGGCGCTCTACAGCTCCAACGTGCTGATTATGGAGAAGTGCGACGACCTGCTGCCCGACTACTACAACTTTGTGCGCGGTGTCGTGGACTCTGCCGACGTGACGCTCAATATTTCGCGTGAGACGCTGCAGCAGAACCGTCAGCTCAAGGCCATTGCCAAGCGCGTGGAGAAGAAGATCACCGCCGATCTCGAGGACATGCGCGACAACGACCGCGAGGCCTACGAGAAGTTCTTTGAGAACTTTGGTCGCGGTCTTAAGTACGGCATCTACTCGAGCTACGGCATGAAGGCCGACGAGCTCGCCGACCTGCTACTGTTCTGGTCTGCCAAGGAGCAGAAGATGATCACCCTTGCCGAGTATGCCAAGGGCATGCCCGAGGGCCAGAAGGCAATCTACTATGCCGCCGGCGATTCGCGCGAGCGTCTGGCCAAGATGCCCGTCGTGAAGGGCGTGCTCGACCGCGGCTACGATGTACTGCTGCTGACGCAGGACGTGGATGAGTTCACCTTCCAGGCCATGCGTGAGTACGTGGCTGCCGATATGCCCAAGGTCTACGAGGATGACGCTGCTCGCGAGGCTGCCGAGAAGGCAGTTGCCGATGGTGCCGAGCCTGAGGTCGAGGATCGTCACCTGGAGCTTAAGAACGTCGCGACCGGCGATCTTGACTTGGCGACCGATGACGAGAAGAAGGAGGCCGAGGACGCCACCAAGGAGAACGAGGACCTCTTTAACGCCATGAAGGAGGCGCTCGGCGACAAGGTCGAGAAGGTTGCCGTCTCCGCGCGTCTGACTGACGCCCCCGCCTGCATCACCACCGAGGGTCCGCTTTCGCTCGAGATGGAGAAGGTGCTCCAGAAGGGTCCCGAGGGCGCGCCCGACGGTATGCCCAAGAGCCAGCGCGTGCTCGAGCTCAACGCCAAGCATCCGGTCTTTGCCAAGCTCGTCGCTGCTCAGAAGGCGGGCGACGCCGATAAGATCAAGCAGTACTCCGGTCTGCTCTATGACCAGGCCCTGCTCGTCGAGGGTATTCTGCCCGAGGACCCCGTAGCCTTCGCGGCAGCTGTTTGTAACTTGATGTAGTTAGCAAGTTACGCGGTTCTACGAACCGCGTAACGGCTCGACGCTGCCCTCAGTTCCGCCGTTCTAACGAACGGCGGACCAGTCGACGCTGCGCGGGCGCCAGAGCGACAACTTGTCATTCAAAGAGGACGGCATGACCAGAAGGTCTATGCCGTCCTCTTTTCATGCCAATTTGTTCGCTCTGGCGCCCGCTCGCTGGCATTGCCAAAACATCGACGTTGCCGTGGTCCTAAGTAGTCATTGGGTGTTCCTATAGTTTTGTCAACCGTCGGGGCTACTCCCGGTAGGGCACCCGGTCGCGCATCACGGCGTATATCGCCCTGAGCCGCTTCCTCGCGACGGCCTTGAGCGCCCGCCCGTGCCCCATGCCCCGCG
>DBGBJN010000220.1:0-9771 GCA_048449885.1 Collinsella sp. | reverse complement strand
TTTCTTATTACAAACAACGCCCGTAACTACCTGTCTTGAATAATTGCAGCTGTAAAAAGATTTGTTCTCATTAATCTCAAACGATTTATTGCCATGAAATTCGGTGATCGCAACTCTAATTTTGTTAGGTATGCGAAGTTTCCTGTCCGAATAGAAATGGCGATAAAACCAATATGAACTTTCAAACGAAAAGGTGAGATCATCAGCATATCTAGAATATTGATAATGGTACTCACGAGACAGGTGCATGAGCTGCTTATCCATGCCGAGACATATCATATTTGAAATAATAGGTGACGAAGGAGCTCCCTGAGGAAGTCCCTTTGGTGTCGAAATAAGCCGTGATAGGCAAAACGCAACCTCGGAAGAGAGTCCAAGTTTCTTAGATTTAAGGAGACCGTAAACCCGCTTAGATGAAATAGATGGAAAGAAGTCCTTAATATCCAATCCGACAATTACCTGCGAACCAACATGAATGTCCGCATTTGTTCGAATTGAACGGCCCCTAACAAAGCCGTGGACACAAGGCAGCGGCTTATAATGCTTCTCAAGTTGTTTGGCGATTATTCTTTGAACTCTTTTGAGATCAGACCTCGGAATCAGCAGTTCTCGGAAACCACCATTTCTTTTGGGAACCAGTCTATGCCGGTACAGGGAATAAAATGAATCCGCACTAACAAAATAGTTCAACTTATCCAGAGATAAGTTTAGAAAGTCGGCTAATTCTTTCTTAGTTTGAAGTTCATCAACCATCTGCTAACCCTTAGTTTAATAGCCGGCTCCTCCGTAGAACCGCATATAAATGGATACGTAACAGACATGATGTGCAGACAATGCACTATCGATTGCGATGCGCAATCGCGAATTCGAACCGGCTATTGAATTAATTTTACAGCATTTAATCAATAGCAATAGCCAATAAATGATTTTTGATCACCTTAAGATTCATTTTTGATCAATCATTCAACATTGACGAATACCCTATCGTTCGGAGGTTTACACACAATGTAAACCGGACACACATTCTGTTCGAATAGCTAAAACGGGCATAGAATTCAAATAGTCAAGGGGACATCGACCAGCACCGACGCCCCCAATGTGAGCACACTATTTGTCCTATAAGCTAGAGCTCAAACGCCAGCACCACATCCCCTACTGCCCCCGCGCGCGGTAGCGGGCGTCGGCGGCCTCCTTGGCCGGGCGCCACCAAGGACTCGTTGGCGACGTACCAGTCGATGGTGGCACTCAGGCCCTCGGCGAAGTCGGTGTGCGACGGCCTCCAGCCCAGCTCGCTCTGGAGCTTCGTGCTGTCTATTAGACGAAACTGCAGCGTCCAGAAACCTAGCCAAGTAGCTTCGACTCGATTCCTGCGAAATCAATAAGACCCGTTGAGTAATCCAAAATAAATAGCAGGCAGGTGCCAAGAACCCATACCTCATCAGCCAAACGCAAAGTATCGTTTTGCGTCTTCACGATCGTCTCATGGTCAAGATCTCTATACTCAGACTCATAACCGGCCTCGCCGTTATGGCCGCACAACCGAAGCGCCTTGATGGCGGTAAGCACAATCATTTCATCAACGTCAGGCCTAATAAAATGCCGCTCAAAACTCTGGTACCTAGAAGCATTGCCAACAATTGACTTGTAATTCAAAACGTCTTCACGGGAAACAGCTCTGTTAAGATATTCCACGTCGGGCATTTTCAGAAAGTGCTTACATGCCTCGACCATTGGATAGTTAACGTAGAGCTTGCCATTGTCTGTGCTCTCGTTAAAGTAACGTTGCATTTCCTCTAACCGTGCAGGTGAGAACCCATTATCTTGGGGCTCATAGTCAAAGACCAGCAAAACATCAGAATAATCCTGGTCAAATAACCACTTATCCTCATCGGACGCACGTTCCTTAAGGACGCCGAGAAGCGATAAGTCGTCCTGAAAGCCGTCCGAAAACATCCTTTCATAAAGCTCGTAGATATTTGTGTTATAGGAAACGATCTCATAGCCAATGTCGAGGCCATAGCACCTAAAGAGAGCCTGGAAGAGTTTAATCTCTTGTTTTATACCCTCAACGATAAGCAGGACTTGCTTCCTAGACATCGAATTCGCCAGCCTTATAGAGCTTTTCGAGGTTGTGCCCTTCCCTTAGTTCCCTATCTGTTGCATTGGCAGCTGAAATAATATTGTGATCCGAAAGAATGAATAAGCAGTCTGGCCTAAGGATTTTATTGCTGAACAAATCTGTATTATGCGATGCGCAAAGCACCTGGCGTCCAGTCTGGGACTTAAAATAGTCAACGACCTTCTCGGCGAGATCGTGATGATAGAACGCATCGAACTCGTCGACAAAAAGCAAGGACGGCACACTTGTAGCATGAAAATAATTAAACAGTCGCAGCAGCGCAACAGTGCCGCTTGAACAGTTTTCTACAAACGGAATAAGTCGACTTTTTTCAAAGTACAAAGCGATATCACCCGATGGCGTTTCACGCGCAGTAAGGCGTTCTCGAATTCCAAAGTCATTCAAAAAAGCCTGAAGCTCAGAAACCAAGCCATTCGAAATAACGTTTTCGGCGATGGTAGAGACAAGGTTACGGTCGTTCATATGTGCGTCGCCAATGGCATCCATTGACCGCGCAAACGTATAAAGCTTAAAAAGAGGCATTGCCCTCTCAAAAGGAATGTTATTGCACACATACGCCAAAACAGAAATGCCGGGAGATTTGAACTCCCAGTTCAATCGATCGGCACCAATAGAAGCCAAATCGCCATCGAGCACTTTACCTGCACGGTGGTCGTAATCAAATGCAATCTTGCCGTTAACAGCCACTGTCTCACGAAGATAGTCTGTTATCCCAGTCTTTTCGTAACGATAAGCAACTTCGTCATTCCCAAAGCGAAACGTGTACCTTTTTGTGCAACAAAAAAGGCCGCTCAACCAGCGGCTTTTCTTATTTCGGCATGAAAAAGGCGACCGCCCTTTGTGGACGGTCGCCTTTGTTAATTGTTATGAAGTTTGCCTTAGGCGCGAGTCTTAATCTCCTTGGTCACCTTGGCAACAAACTCATCAACGGTCATCTGAACGGTCTCGTTGGAGCGATCGCGGACGGAGATGTTGCCGGCCTCGACCTCCTTCTCGCCCAGGATGAGCATGTAGGGCACGCGGTCGATGCTGCGGGCCTCGCGGATCTTGTAGCCGATCTTCTCGTCGCGGTCGTCGCAGACCACGCGGATGCCGGCCTCCTCCAGCTTGGCGCACACCTCGTGGGCGTAGTCGCGGCTTTTCTCGGAAACGGGAAGCGCCTTGACCTGCACGGGGGCCAGCCAGGTGGGGAACTTACCCGCAAAGTGCTCAATCAGAATGCCGATGAAGCGCTCGATGGAGCCAAAGCACACGCGATGCAGCATGATGGGACGTTTCTTGGTGCCGTCGGCGTCCACGTACTCCAGGTCAAAGTTGAGCGGCATCTGGAAGTCGAGCTGGACGGTGCCGCACTGCCAGGTACGGCCGAGCGAGTCCTCCAGGTGGAAGTCGATCTTGGGGCCGTAGAAGGCGCCGTCGCCCTCATTGACCTCGTAGTCCATGCCCAGCTTCTCCAGAGCGGTGCGCAGGCCCTCCTCGGCGCGAGCCCAGTCCTCGTCCGAACCCATGGAGTCCTCGGGGCGGGTGGAAAGCTCAACGTGATACTTAAAGCCAAACTTCTGGTACACGGAGTCGATGAGGTTGACCACACCCACGATCTCGTCGGTCAGCTGGTCGGGACGCACAAACAAGTGGGCATCGTCCTGGTTAAAGCAGCGCACGCGGAACAGGCCGTGCAGGGCGCCGCGCAGCTCGTGGCGGTGCACCAGGCCAATCTCGCCGGCGCGGATGGGCAGCTCGCGGTAGGAGTGCGGCTTGGAGGCGTACACCAGCACGCCGCCCGGGCAGTTCATGGGCTTAATGCAGTACTCTTCGTCGTCAATGACGGTGGAGTACATGTTGTCCTTGTAGTGGTCCCAGTGGCCCGAGGTCTTCCACAGCTGCTTGTTCATGATGAGCGGCGTGGAGATCTCCACATAGCCGGCCTTGTGGTGGATCTCGCGCCAGTAGTCCAGCAGCGTATTCTTAAGGATCATGCCGTTGGGCAGGAAGAACGGGAAGCCGGGGGCCTCGTCGCGCATCATAAAGAGGTCCATCTCGCGGCCGATCTTGCGGTGGTCGCGCTTCTTGGCCTCCTCCAGCATGTGCATGTGCTCGTCGAGCTCTTCCTTGGTGGCAAAGGCAACGCCGTTGATGCGGGTGAGCATCTTGTTGTCCTTGTCGCCCTTCCAGTAAGCGCCCGAGACGCCGGTGAGCTTAAAGGCCTTCAGCGCCTTGGTATAGCAGATGTGGGGGCCGACGCACATGTCGATGTAGTCGCCCTGCTGGTAGAAGGTGATGCGGGCGTCGTCGTCCAGGTCGCCGATGTGCTCGACCTTGTACTTCTCGCCGCGCTCCTCCATAAGGGCGATCGCCTCGGCGCGGGGCTTCTCGTACACGGAAAACTTGAGGTTTTCCTTGACGATCTTCTTCATCTCGGCCTCGATCGCGGGGAAGTCGTCCTCGCTGATCTTGACGCCCTCGGGCAGGTCGACGTCGTAGTAGAAGCCGTTGTCGGTCGCGGGGCCGTAGGCAAAATCGGCCTGGGGGTACAGGCGCTTGATGGCCTGCGCCATGATATGCGCGGCGGAGTGACGGATGACGTGCGTGACCTCGTCCTGCGGGAGCTCGGCCACCGAACCGTCATTGTAGAGTGCCTTCATGGGTATGTTTTCTCCTCTCGGATGCCTGATGCAAGTGTGTACGATGCGCTCGGCGTTTTTGACTTGCATCATTATAGGCAGGTTGCCTTGGTATACAAGCGCCCGCCGCACCTTAATGGCACGGCGGGCGATTTTCTACGCATGCTTCATCGTGTGGGGGCGGGGCTGCGGGGCGCGCGGTGCCCGTGGCTTGCAGCCGGCCCGGCGATGGATGCGTTACTGGATGCGAGTTCGGCAGTAGGGGCAGACCTTCCAGTGCGCATCGAGCGGGCGATGGCAGCTGGGGCATACGTTGCGAACCTGGGTATCGCACACCGGGCAGACGACGAAGTCCTTCTCGATGGGCGCGCCGCACTGCGGGCAGGTACCGTACTGGGCAAGCTGGCGCTCGCGCAGGGCCATGTCCAGCTCCTGCTCCTCACGGTCGGATGCATAGGAGTGCGGGCGCAGGACCAGGTAGGCAATGAGACCCACAAACGGGATGAGGGCGATGATGCCCCATGCCACGTAGGCGCTGGCGCCGCGGCGACGAGCGTCGATGAACACATAGACAACCGACAGCACATACAGGGCGATGATAAAGCCAACGAAGGCATAGACGACGCCCATAAGCTGCGGCGACATGAGCTCGGAGATGTACTTGGACATTGAGGTGTACCTTTCGGAATATTAACAGTCCGGTCAAGTTTACCACGGGGTTTGTTTATATGGGACCACGGCTAGGGGCGGGGCTGGCGCGGACACAAACATCTCAATCTGTAACAGGTGGGAGCGGAATTCGGGTCTAGATGTTACAGATCGAGACGAACGGAGGACCCGCCAGACTAACGTCTCAATCTGTAACATCTGGAACCCAAATCCTCGTCTAACTGTTACAGATCGAGACGAACGGTTGCCGTAGTTGTCGGCAGACGAGGTTGTCGACGTTGCCGGGTCTCCCCTCGCCTGCCGTTGGCGGGTGTTGCGGGGCTGTTCGCCGCATTGCCGCCGCGCTGGGGGCACGCAGACCGTAGGATGGTCTTATTGACAGCCTGTCAACTCGTCCGGGAGGCACTGTGGCAGAAACGTTTGATATCGCGATTGTGGGCGCGGGCATCACGGGATGCGCCATCGCAAGGCAGCTCGCGCGCTATAACCTGTCCATTTGCGTGGTCGAGGCTGCCAACGATATCGCGCTGGGCGCCTCGAAGGCCAACGGCGGCTTGGTGCACGCCGGCTACGATCCGGCGCCGGGCACGGTCAAGGCGCAGGTCAACGCCCGTGGTTGCGAGCTATATGGCACGTGGGCCCAGGAGCTAGGCTTTTTGTTCCGCCGCACCGGGTCGATGGTGTTGGGCTTTAACGACGAGGACCGCGCTCACCTGGAGAAGCTGCGCCAGAATGGCCTTGCCAACGGCGTGCCCGAGCTGTCGATTATCGGCCCCGAGCGCATCCACGAGCTGGAGCCGCGCGCGAGTGCTAAGGCGACGTGCGCGTTGTGGTGCCCTTCGACCGGTTACGTCGACCCTTTTGAGGTCGCCATCGCCGCGCTGGAAAACGCCGTTGCCAACGGCGTGACGTTTATGCGTTCCGCGCCGGTGGAGGCGATTGAAGTTGCCGGCGGCGCTGACGGGGGCGCTGCCGCCGACGACAAGGGCCGCGCGCGATTTACGCTGGTGACGCCCGCCGGAGACGTGCGCTGCCGTTACCTGATTAACGCCGCGGGCAACGGTGCCGCAGACATCTCGCATATGGCGGGCGCCGAGGAGTTTCAGATGGTCTGGCGCCAGGGCAACATTGTGGTGCTGGACAAGGAGCCGCGAGTGCTCATGCCGCTCTATCCCGTTCCCACGCCGGTTTCCAAGGGCGTTATCGTCACGGGCACCGTACACGGCAACACTGTGATTACCGCGACGGCCGCGGTGCGCGAGCCTGGCGACACGCAGACCTATGCGAGCGATGTCGACGAGCTGCTGAGCGGCGCGCGCAAGCTGGTGCCCGATCTGGACACGCGCCGTGTGGTGCGCGCGTTTGCCGGCGGTCGTCCGGTCATTCAGGGAACGAACGACTTCTTTATTGGGCAGTCGGCCGTGGTACCGGAGCTGTTCCAAGCGTCAGGCATTCAGTCGCCGGGTGTGGCGAGCGCGCCGGCCATTGCCGAGCGTATGGAACAGGTGTTGCGCGATGCCGGCGTGCCCCTGCGCGAACGGGACGATTGGGACCCGATTCGCCGCGCGCCGGACGACTTTGACCGCGCGCCGCTTACGCGCAAAGAAGAGCTCATAGAGTCCGACCCCGCGTGGGGGCAGATCGTCTGCCGCTGCGAGACGGTGCCCGAGGCCGAGATCGTGGCCGCGATTCGACGCCGCCCGGGCGCGGTTTCGGTCGAAGGCGTCAAGCGCCGCTGCCGGGCCGGCATGGGTCGGTGCCAGAGTGGCTTTTGCCAGAGCCGCGTGGTGGCGATCATCGCGCGCGAGCTGGGCTGCGACCCCAGCGAGGTGCTGTTTGAGGATACCGGATCTTGGTTGGTTGAGGGACCGCTGAAGGGGGTGCGCTAGGATGGCAACGTTTGATATGCGCGACGGACGCGCGGAGGCCGGAGCTGTAGCGTCGGTGTCGACGCAGGCCTTCGACGTGGTCGTCATCGGCGGCGGGCCTGCTGGCATGGCGGCTGCGCTTGCAGCGCAAAAGGCCGGCGCCCACGTGGCCATCGTGGAGCGCGAACAGCACCTGGGCGGCATCCTCCGCCAGTGCATCCACCCCGGTTTTGGCCTTTCGCACTTTAAGCAGGAGCTCACCGGACCCGAGTACGCGCAGCGCTTTATCGACCAGGTGCGCGCGACCAACATTGCGCTGTTCTTGGGCAGCATGGTGATTGGGATTGATTCGGGCGAGCCTACGGAAGACGCCGCGGTCCATACCGTCACGCTCATGAGCCCCACCGGCATGCTGCAGCTCACCGGGCGCGCGGTCGTCCTTGCCATGGGTTGCCGCGAGCGCACCCGCAGCGAGATCAAGATTCCCGGCAGCCGACCCGCCGGCGTGTTTACGGCCGGCCTGGCGCAGCGATACATCAATATCGAAAATCTCAAACCCGGCTCGCGTGCCGTCATCTTGGGCTCAGGCGACATCGGGCTTATCATGGCGCGCCGCTGCACGCTCGAGGGGATTTCGGTCGAGGGCGTGTACGAGCTCATGCCGTACGCCAACGGTCTGTGCCGCAATGTGAAGAACTGTCTGGACGACTTTGGCATTCCGCTGCACCTGTCCACCACCGTCACACGCGTGATCGGCCACGACCGCGTGGAGGCCGTCGAGGTAAGCCAAGTCGACGAGAACCTGGCGCCCATTGCCGGGACGGAGCGCATCGTTCCGTGCGACACACTGCTGCTTTCGGTGGGATTGATTCCCGAGAACGAGCTTTCGGTTGCCGCTGGCGTAGAGCTTGACCCGCGTACGCGCGGCGCCGTGGTGGACCAGAGCCTGCAAACGGGCGTGCCGGGCATCTTTGCCTGCGGCAACGTGCTGCACGTGCACGACCTGGCCGACAATGTAACGACCGAGTCCGAGAGGGCCGGTGCAGCCGCGGCGGCGTACGCGCTGGGGACCGGCGCGGGCGCCGTTCCGGACCGCGAGCTCACGGTCTCCCCTGCCGGCATCGCGGGCTACGCGCTGCCGGGACGCATTACGACTGTGACACTCACCAGACTCAACTTCCGTGTGCGCCGACCGGTCGATGCCGCCCGCGTGAGGATCTTGGCCGACGGCAAGGAACTGTTCACCGGCAAGGTCCGTGCGTTTAAGCCGAGCGTAATGGAGAGTTTCCCGCTACCGGCAAAGGTGATTCAACGTGCACTCGACCTAGGTGCTAGAGAGATTATTCTGTCTGTCGATCCCATTGAGGAGGCATAACTCATGAGCACGAATTCGACCGAGACGCTGCAGTTCAACTGCACCACCTGCCCATCCGAATGCCTCCTGACCGTAGAGATGGAGCGCGACGCCAATGGCGCCGTGGTGGAAGTGCGCTCCGTAACTGGCAACAACTGCCCGCGCGGCGATAAGTTCGCACATCAGGAACTCACCTGCCCCATGCGCGTGCTCACAACCACCGTTGCCGTATCCGGCGGCGACGAAGCCCTGCTCCCCGTGCGCACTGCCGAAGCCATCCCGCTAGAACTCCACGCCCAAGCCATGGCCCTCATCCGCGGACTAGTGGTCAAAGCCCCCATCCGCATGGGCGACGTAGTCCTACCCAACCTCCTAGACACCGGTACCGACCTAATCGCCAGCATGGACATCGACCCAGCCTAAGCAGCTAATTTAGGACGGGGGTCTTTAGCTACCCCCGCCATCCACCCCGCCCTCCTCAGCAGTTGCGGTGGAATAGTTCCTGGTTTCCGCCAAAACCCCGTCATCCAGGAACTATTCCACCGCAACTATCCTTGGAATCGGTATTCAGCTTGTGCCTACTTTAGTGCCATTTCAAAACTATGCCGGATTACGGGGCCAATTCGGAGACCCCCATCCATACCGGCAGTTTTCGATTTTTGATAAGACGTCTACCTGCGGTTTTAATTTCGCGATTTTTCCCATGGTCAAGTAATACAGGTCCAGCCCCGTAATCCGCCATACTTTTGAAACCAGCCCATTTGGGACGGGCCTCTTATGACTACTTTTGTCTACATGCCTGCTAGGCTGGCCATGCCAAAGAGTGTCCCAAAGTGCCGGCATAAAAGGAACGTCCATTACAGTCGAAATTGTCAGCCCGGGACCGTCTCGGGCTACGACTGAGGCGCGCCCAGAACGGGCCGCCGACCGGGCGCCCGCGCACGGCCGAACGTCCCTGCCCCCGAGAGGGCCCGTTGGGTGCTGCCGGCGCGGGACGCGCCGCCCCCGACGGCTGATAGGAAAGTGCCGGGCAGGCGCCGCGGCTGGTAATGTGAGTGCCGAGGGGGAGGCCATCCGGTCGAACGACTACCGGAAGGATACCACCGTGAAAGCGCCATC